>JANPOR010000454.1:0-3110 GCA_031428075.1 Hymenobacter sp.
TGCTGCTGCTGTTGCAGCCGGTCGTACTTGGCTTGCGCCACGCCGGAAAAGGCCCCCAATCCCCACAAAAACAGCAGCACGGCGGCCAGGGGCCCTAGCGCCAGGCCGAACACGTGGGCCCAGCCGCGCAGGAAGTCCACCGGCACCGACCGGGGAACCGTCTCGGCCGCCTTCGTCAGCACCGCCGCCGCCGCTGTCAGCTGCCGGGTACTCTCCTGCACACGGGCCACGATGTGGGCGATGCTCTGGTCCGTGCCGGTCGCAATCCCCGCCTCAATCAGGGCCGCCGCGTGTTTGCCGGCCGCCGTCAGGTTGGCCGGCGTGGGCAACAGGGGCAGCAGCTGCGGGGCCAGCAGCCGCGCCGCCTCCGGGGCCGGGAACGTCAGCGTGGGCCGGCTCTGGGCTTCGACGCGGGCCACCAGGGCCTGCAAGTCGGCCACACTCGCCGGTTTGCCCCGCTTGAGCAAGGTGTCGAGCGTGTCGCGGATTTCGCTGATGTTGCCGTACAGGTCTGTTTGGGGATTCATTACCAAAGGAAAAAAGATACCGGAAAGGGGTTTTACATCTCTAGACCCCCGCTTTGGCTGCGGCCGGGGGATTGCTGCCGCTGGGGCGCTTGCGGCGCCTGGCGGGCCCTTTCCTGCGCTTTTTCTTGCGCCTGCCGGGCCTGCTCCTGGAACTGGCGGTTCAGGGCTTCGGCGTCAAAGGCTTTCGCGGCCTGGTCGGCGTGCTGCACCAGGGCCGGGGCCTGCACCTGGTGCTGGGCAAACGCCTGCTGCAACTTGCCGGCGCTGTACTCCTTGGCCACCTCGCTGCCCTTGAAGCGGTGCCCGTCCTTCTCGAACACCACCCCGTACACCTGCGGCCCGTCCTTTTTCTGGTGGGTGCTTAGGTGCAGCTGCACGTCGTGGCGGGCCAGCTTGGCGTGCAGCGCGTCCCAACTGCCAGCGTAGGGCGCGGTATGCTTCAAGGCATTGGCCACCTCGTGGCGCGCCCGCTGCCAGTCCGCGTCCCGCTGGGCCTTCGGGGTCTGAGCCGTGGCCTGGCGGTGGGTCGGCTCGACTTCGCGGGCCTGCGCGCGGCCCCGCTGCTCGGCCACGGTCAAGCCCATCCGGTGCTCGAGGCCCTGGCACACGCGCCGGCTCTCCTGGCCAATGAAGTTGTCGGCTATCGTCTGCCCGTCGTTGTCCACCCGGTTCACCACCAAGTGCGCGTGGGGATGGGCCTTGTCGAAGTGCTGCACCAACGCCCATTGGGTATTTTCCAGCTTCATGTCCTGCACGTAAGCGCGCCCCACCTCGCGTAGCAGTTCACGCAGTTGCTCCGGGCTGCGGCCGGCCGCGTCCTCGGCCGGCAGGGCCAGCGCGACGTGCAGCACGGCGTTACCCAGCCCGGGCCGCTGCGCCTGCTGGTACTGGAAGTCCTGGGCCATGTGGGCCGGGCTGTCGGTGCGCACGCCTTCCGCGTCGAGTACCTGGGCTTGCTTGTCCTCTTGCAGCACGTAGCGGCAGATGCCGGCGAAGCTCTTGCCGATTTTCACTTTCCCGATCATACCGCGCCTTGGTGAAGCGTGGCCAGCAACTGCTGCACCTGGTCGAGCGTGGCCCGCGCTCGGTCCTGCACGTCCTGCCCCACGCGGGCCAGCACCACGAGCTGGTTCAGGTTGGTGGCCAGCTTGACGAGTTGCCGGTACTGTTCCCGCTGCTCGGGGGTCGGCGCGGCCTGGATGACCTGCACCCCATCGAGCGCCGACCGGATGATAGCCGACCGGCTATAGCCCGTTACCCGCGCCTGCTCCGTCAGCTGCGCCAACTGCCCCCTTTCCAAGCGTAGCTGGATGGTCGCGTCGTGTGTGTACGGCGCTTTGGGCCGGCCGGGAGCACGCTTCTTTTTTGCTGAGTCGGACCTAGAGCTATCGGGAGACATGAGGCAAATTAGGATTGGGGACTAGGGCTCCCCGCAGGGGCGAGAAGAGGGAGGCCAGCGGCCGACCGGGGTTTTTGCGAAGTAAAAACACTTCTTGCTTAATCGTTGAACGACCCGAGACCGCGCCTCTAAGGTACAATATGGTCCCACGTATGCAAGTCTGCTGCTTCCCCTTCTCTACCCGTTCCTTATCTCCCCACCGCCCATTACCTGCCCTTATTCGATGCGGACACAATTGCACCCGGAACACTTCTTTGCCAACGCTGCCACCGCCTCAGGGAGCACCGGGTTATGCTCCAGTGGGCCTTGGTAGCGGGCGGTTCCCCACGGTTCTTTTTGCTTGCCGGGTTTCGTCATCTCCCAGAAGTCCGTGATTACCCGGCGCTGGAATCCCTCGGGTGTGTACGGCACGACCTGATAGAATTTGACCAGGATAGTACCGAGGGGGGTATTGTTTAAGCGAAAAGTATGGTCAGCCATTGCTCAAAAGTAACAGCCTAGCACCTCGCAAGTAAACCAGCGCACTCCCCAGCCCATAGCAGTACATAAGCTCAGCATTTAACTTTACAAGTTATTTATTATCAATAATATATACTTTATAAAATGCGCGCAAGTTACTGGCTTCTAAGACTTTTGCTGTTTTTGTTTTGCTCGCGCCGTTGTACCCCCGAACATTCCTTAAAAGCTTTTTTTCCTCGCGCGGGAACACCAATTGGTGTATTTGTAAACCTTTGTTCTATTTGTAGGGCTCAACAGTAGTCACTACAACTAATTGATTTTCAAATTTTTGTGATGATATAAAAATGCCTAAAAAAGACTTTTAGTGGGCCTAAACAGACTTAAAAAACAGACTGTATGTTATGAATGTCTTTTTTTGTGTATAATTACCCATAAATCAGATGAATAGCGCCCGATAATGAGTACCGAATTAGAAATACGTCAGCACAATGCCTTGACTAGTGCCCGCTACGATTACACCGAGTTGCAGCAAGACTTGATGTTCTTTATTATTTCTAAACTCAGACCGGACAATAAAGACAGTTACTCACTGAGTATTATGGAATTGTCTAAACTGACGGGCAAGAAATACAATGCTGCCTATCTACACAAAGCCACAGCCGACATGGGTTCTCGTGTACTGGAAATCCTGACCGAAAAGAGCTATAAGCAAATTTGGATGTTCC
>JANPOR010000455.1:0-2369 GCA_031428075.1 Hymenobacter sp.
GAGCCAAAGTGAAAGTCGAGGTCGGAAATGGAAATCATCGGATGCGGCGTATTTGGGTGCAAAGGTACGGCGCCGGAGCCTCGGCGCGGGGCCCGGCGGCACAACCGCGCCGCGTGCCGGGGCGTATGGCAACGCAACGACCGCCGCATTCATCCCCGTTTCATGCCCGCACCTCTGCCTTTTCCCGCGTTTTCTGCTCCGCTGGCCCGCCGCCTGGCTCCTCTGGCCGCGCTGCTGGCCCTGGCGGCTTGCTCCAAAGTCGACATTCCCATCGCGCCGCCCGCCACGCCCGAAACGGTGGCCTTCACCGTGCCCAACCTCTACCCCGAGGGCCTGCAATACGACGTTCAAAGCAGCCGTTTCCTGGTCAGCTCCCTAACGGCGGGCACCCTGGGCGCAGTGACGGACGACGGCACTTACACCGTATTTGCCGACAACCCGGCGCTGGTGTCGAGCGTCGGGCTGTACCTCGATGCGCCGCGCAACCGCGTGCTGGCCGCCGTGTCGGACCCTGGCTATAATACCCAGCGCACCACGGCAGCCACACTACGCAAGCTGGCCCGGCTGGCCATTTTCAACCGCGCCGACGGCCAGCTGGTGACTACCGTGGACTTGGGCGGCCTGCTGCCTGGTCTCAACCACTTCGCTAACGATATGGCTGTGGACGGGCAGGGTAATATTTACGTGACTGACAGCTTCGCGCCCGTCATTTACAAGGTCGATGCGCAAGGCACGGCCACGGTGTTCTTGAATAACCCACAGCTCGGGGCCCCGCTTGGCGCCTTCGGCCTCAACGGTATCGTGTACCACCCCGGCGGCTACCTGCTGGTGGCCAAGTCCGACGAAGGGGCCCTGTTCAAGGTGCCCATCGGCAACCCCACTGGCTTCACCCGCGTGGCCACTACGGGCATCAACCTGAGCGCCGCCGACGGCTTGCGCCTGCAAGCCGATAACGCCCTGCAAGTGGTGACCAACGCCCAGGCCAAAGTGTACCGCCTCGCCTCCGCCGACAACTGGGCTACGGCCACGCTCAGCGGCACCTTTGCTACGGCGCCCCAGTTCCCCACGTCGCTGGCCCTGCGCCTAGGGGCTGACAGCTACGTGCTCAACGCCAACCTCAACGCCCTGCAAGCCGCCCAAAACCCGCCGGTGAGCCAGTTCAACATCGTACGGGTGCATTTTTAGTAGACCGGCAGTAGTTTCGGCTTTATTACGTCTTGCCTGTTGTCCTGACTATGCTTGCCATTACGTCCATGCTGAATCCTCAGAATGCTCGGCACATCAACAAGATTATTGCCGAGCTGGAAGCCAAGTTCGGCTTGGACGACGTGCAGGCCACGCCCGCGCCGCACTTCACGTTTATGCTGGCTGGCATCCGGCGCCTCGAGCCGCTGAAAAAAGCGCTGGCCGAAGTAGCGGCCACCACCACGCCGTTTCCGGCCTACACCACCGGGTTGGGCATCTTTCCGGGGCCCAAACCGGTGATTTACGTGCCCGTACTGCGCTCCTTTGATCTCAACCACCTGCACCAGCGGGTGCTCGACGTGACGCAGCCGCTGTGCCGAGGCACCGACCGCTTCAACGCGCCCTCGCGCTGGCTGCCGCACCTCTCGCTGGCCCTGCACGATACCACGCCCGAGCTGCTGGGTCCCGTGATGCAGTTTCTCAACGAGCGCACCTATAATATGCGCTTGAACATCAACAACCTGGGCATTATGCAGAAGAAGGGCGACCTCTTCAAATGCGTCGAAATTTTCAAGCTCACAGGCAAGGAATGAAAGCTAGGGCCGGGTAGCCGGGATTGGCATAGCGTACCTCAGGCATCGTGGCCGAAGCCGTGAAACGGGTACCCCGCGGCGGCTGGCAGCGCGGGCCCGGCCAGCGGCGAGCCGTCGGCGGTGGCGCACACGCGGCGCATCAGGAAGCCGCTCCGGGGCAGGGTGGGCATCCGCGCCGGGTCGGGGCGGAGGTCCTGCCGAGAACAATTAGGCCCCGGCGCTACACCTAACTAAATAATCGGTGGAATCTGCTTGCCCTGATCGAGGCTCTGCCAGAGGTACTTGCAGGCCAGGGTACGGTAGGGGCGCCAGGCTTCGGCCAGGGCTAGCATCTCTTTTTGCAGGGCCCGACCAGTGGTTTCGAGGCCGTAGTAGCGGCGCATGGAGTTCTGAATGCCTAGGTCGCCTTCAGAAAACACGTCGGGCTGGTCGAGGGCGAACATCTGCAGCATTTGGGCAGTCCAGCGTCCCACGCCCCGGATGGCGGTGAGGTGGTTGGTGAAGGCTTCCTCATCGAGGCTGGTGAGGTGGTCGTAGTCGAGCAGGCCCCGCTCGTTGTAGTAGGCAATGGCCTTGAGGTAGCCGGCCTTC
>JANPOR010000456.1:0-11883 GCA_031428075.1 Hymenobacter sp.
GGGCCACCGCACCCCCGCCGAGGCCGGCCTCGCTATCCGCCAGCAGCCGAAAAAACCCACCCTCACGGGTTTTCTCAAGCTCTCGGCCGGCACCATCGACCAAACCTGGCACGCCTACCTCAACTGAATGGCACCGTGCAGGACCCCCAGCAAAAAGCCCCGGCCGGAATATGTTCCGAGCCGGGGCTTTTGTTTAGCGTCAAAATCGACTAGTGGGCCACGCCGATGAAATCCAGCAGGTCGGTATTGAGGCGGTCCGCGGCGGTCACATTCAGGCCGTGGGGTTCGCCGGCGTACATTTTTAGCTCGGCACCGGGTACCAGTTTTACCGCGCGCTTGGCACTGTTATCCAGCGGTACCGTTTTATCGGCATCGCCGTGAATGAACAGGGTTGGTACTTTAATGCCTGGTAAATCCTGGCGAAAATCGGTGGCACTGAAGGCCTTCAGGCATTCCGTGGTGGCGCGCGGTGTGCCTTGCAAGGCCGTGCTTGCGCTCCAGTCCAGCGTGGGCTGGCTCACGGGGTGGCTCAGAGCTCCCACGCCGAAGAAGGGCTTAACGAAATCGGCCAGGAAACTGGGTCGGTCCTTACCGATGCCTTCGATCATCTGGTCAAACGCCGACTTGTCTACACCGTCGGGATTGTCATCGGTTTTTAATAAGTAGGGCGTCACGGCGCTGATGAACACCACTCTGCCCACGCGGGCCCCGTTGTGACGGCTCATGTAGCGGGCCACTTCGCCGCCGCCCATCGAGAAGCCCACCAGCGTTACATCCTGAAGGTCGAGCCCGTCGAGCACGGCCTTCAAGTCGTCGGCCAGCGTGTCGTAGTTGTAGCCGTCCCAAGGCTTTGACGACTTGCCGAAGCCGCGGCGGTCGTAGGCCACCACGCGCAGGCCGTGCAGCGGCAATTCAGCCAATTGGTACTCCCACGACTGCAAATCGAGGGGCCAGCCGTGAATTAGCACCACGGACTTACCCTGGCCATAATCCACGTAATTGATTTCGACCGGGTGCCCGGCGGTGTCGGTTCCTGATTTGATGAAAGCCATTGGGTAAAAAGAGGGTTGGAATGGGGAATTGAATGACTTCTTATACTTTGTTCCAATAATTGAGGTTACATAGATTTTTGGCATTTGGCACGGCGGTGCAGAAGCTTAATGTGACAGTCAGAGCAGATTTCAGGTTAGTGTACATGATAACCACAGTGGTCAAACCAGTTTTTGGCGTCGAGCTCGGTTATCCAATTGGTGGCGTCTTGGACGACGCTTTCCAGGGCCTCTCGGGTACGGGCTTGTGCCGTGCGCAACCAGGTTTTGAGCTTGCTGAAGGCCAGTTTGATGGGGTTGGAATTGGGCGAGTAGGGTGGCAAATACAGCAGGCGAGCACCGCGGGCCTCCACCAGTTCAGTCAGACCGGCCACTTTGTGGGCCGGCAGGTTGTCGGGCACGACCACGTCGCCGGGCCGCAACGCGGGGCCGAGCACCTAGTCCAAGTAGGCCGCAAACACGTCGCCGTTGACGGCCCCGCTCACGGTCAGGGCCGCTTCAGCTCGCCCGGGGTCAGGGCGGCCACCAGCGTTACGTTCGGCCCGCCGTGCAGGGGCGTGACCTGGTGGGCGCGCTGCCCGCCTTTGGCCCGGGCGTAGCGGCGGCAATAGGTCAGGTTGGTGCTGGGCCCAAATGCGCCGTACGCATTTCGTCCACGAACTTAAAACAGGTAAAATCCTCCGCCTGTAGCGCCTCTACAAAGACCCGGCGCAAGTCCTTCACCCGCTGCGTGTCGCGTTCGGCGGCATGGACGCTCTCTTTTTTCGCTGCCAATCCAGCGCCTGCACCGTCCGCCAGAGCGTGGTCTGGCTCACCGCCGGGCCGCTGATGGCGGCCAACCAAATACATAATTCAGCCAGCGTGGCATCGGGCTCCTGGCGCAAGCAGGCTTCCAGCTGCGCCTGGGCCGCTGCGTTCAGAAACGGTGTTGGTCTACTACTTTGCGGCAAAGCGGCCAAGGAACTACTCGTGCGCTGGCGCCGTCGCAACTTGCGCACAAACGAATCCGACACGCTGAACTGCGCGGCCCCTTCTCCAATCGTGCGGCCGCCTTGCTGGCAAGCGGCCGCCACGCGTTCGCGCAAGTCAGTTGAATAGGCTTTCATGAACGGAAAGTGCGTTGTAGCCTATACACAAACCTGAAATTCGCTCTAAATAGCACAGAGATATGAAAATGGCTACTATTAAAACTGATTTTTGGGAACTACGCTCAGGTGAGTTGGCCCATTTAAAAAATCCCGAATCGTTTCGGATTCCGTCGTTAGCAGAACGCCAAAATGTGCATCGGGGACAAGCCGTAAGGCTCATTTTTGACATTGAGGGCGAAAACGAAGACTGGTCAATTGAAACGGTGGGTGAGCGAATGTGGGTAATTGTGAGCGAGGAAATAGGAGCTGAGTATGTGGGTATTCTCGATAATCAGCCGGCTTGTTCAAATTTTGAAGACAACGTCTATTTGCGATTTGGGGTCGAGGTGCCTTTTCGAGCAGAGCACATCATTGACGTGGAGAATCCACCCCAGGAATACGTAGAATGGCAGCTGGGTCAAACGCCGGAAAGAGTTTGGCCGCGCGAGTAGTTGCTACTAGTAATATGCGCGTTACCATTTCCTAAACCGCTCTCAATCTTGTACCTTTGCGCCCCCGCCAGGGTGGCGGGCCTTGTGTGTGTGTAGCGAGCACAACGGCAAGTGCGTCAAACACAACGCGTAACGACCAGGGCCCCGGCCGGTTACGTGTACTACAGGGGCCTGCACCAGTCTAACATGGCAGAGGTAATCGACGATTTTGATTGGGATAATGTTGGAGCCACCGGCTTCGGCGGGAACTACTCGGCGGACCAGCGCGCCGAGATGGAGAAAATGTACGGCGACACGCTGACGACCGTACAGGAAGAAGAAGTGGTGAAGG
The DNA here is from genome assembly GCA_031428075.1 of Hymenobacter sp. Lineage (GTDB taxonomy): Bacteria > Bacteroidota > Bacteroidia > Cytophagales > Hymenobacteraceae > Hymenobacter. The sequence goes on from JANPOR010000456.1 coordinate 2,960, forward strand.
GCACCGTGGTCGGCATCACCGACCGCGACGTGATCCTGAACATTGGCTTCAAATCCGACGGATTGGTGTCGCTCACCGAATTCCGCGACTTGCCCGACCTGAAAATCGGCGACGAGGTGGAAGTCTTCATCGAAGACCAGGAAGACGTGAACGGCCAGCTCATCCTGAGCCGCAAAAAAGCCAAAATCAAGCAAGCCTGGAAGGCCATCTACGACGCCCTCGAGTTGGATACCATCCTCGAAGGGGTAGTGAAGCGCCGCACCAAAGGCGGCCTCATTATGGAGCTCGACGGCGTAGAAGCGTTCCTGCCCGGCTCGCAAATCGACGTGAAGCCCATCCGCGACTTCGATATTTACGTCGGCCGCCGCATGGAAGTGAAGGTGGTGAAAATTAATTCCGCGTTCGATAACGTCGTGGTGTCGCACAAGGTGCTTATCGAGAAAGACCTCGAGAAGCAGCGCGAAGCCATCCTCAATAATCTGGAGAAAGGCCAGATTTTGGAGGGTAACATCAAGAACATGACCAACTTCGGCGTGTTCATCGACTTGGGCGGCGTCGATGGCCTGCTGCACATCACCGACATCTCGTGGGGCCGCATCGGCCACCCGAGCGAGGTGCTACAGCTAGACCAGAAGCTGAACATTGTGGTACTGGATTTCGACGAGGCCAAGAAGCGCATTTCGCTGGGCCTCAAGCAGCTGACTCCCCACCCGTGGGATTCGCTGCCGGCCGATTTGCAGCCCGGCTCGCGGGTGAAAGGCCGCATCGTGAACGTGGCCGACTACGGCGCGTTTATGGAAGTGGTGCCCGGCGTGGAAGGCCTCATCCATGTGTCAGAAATGAGTTGGAGCCAGCACCTGCGCAACCCGCAGGACTTCATCAAGCAGGGCGACGTGGTGGAAGCGCAGATCCTGACGCTCGACCGCGAAGACCGCAAGATGAGCCTCGGCATCAAGCAATTGACCGAAGATCCGTGGACCCGCAGCGACTTCGGTGGCAAGTACGCCGTGGGCACCAAGCATAACGGCTTGGTGCGCAACCTGACTAACTTCGGCTTATTCGTGGAGCTGGAAGAAGGTGTGGATGGCCTCGTGCACGTGTCGGACTTGTCGTGGACTAAGAAAATCAAGCACCCTTCGGAGTTCGTGAAGGTGGGTGACCGCCTCGACGTGGTGGTGCTGGAACTGGACTTGGGCGCTCGTCGCCTGGCCCTGGGCCACAAGCAGCTGGAGGAAAACCCCTGGGATACGTTCCAGACGGTGTTTACTCCGGGCTCGGTGCACCGCGCCACTATCACTGAGAAATCGGAGCGTGGGGCCGTACTGGAACTGCCGTACGGCATCGAAGGCTTTGCTTATCCGAAAGGCTTGGTGAAGGAAGACGGTAGCAACGCCGAAAACGGCGAGGCCCTGGACTTCCGCGTGACTGAATTCTCGAAGGACGACCGCCGGATTGTGCTCTCGCATACCGCCGTATACAACCAAGCCGTGGCCGCCGAGGACGACAGCCGCAACGCCAAGTTCAAGAAGAAGCCTGGCACTGGTGCTAAGGGCGAGCCCCAGGGCGAAGGCAAGATGAGCGACTTGAAGAAGCCGCAGACCGACGACAAGTCGACCCTCGGCGACCTCGACGCGCTGAGCGCCCTGCGCGACCAGATGATGGGTAACGAACGCAAGGCTGGCGAGCAGAAGCTCAAAGACCAGGTAGCCGCTAAAACGCCGTTGGCGGGCCACAGCCCAGACAACGCCGAGATTCAGGAATCGTAACCCCTGAATGGCAGTATTGAAAAGTCCCGGCGCGTGCGCCGGGACTTTTTTTATGGTTTCGTTGCCGGGGCCCGACAGCCTGCGTACCTTTGCGCTCCCGAAAGACTCTTCCGGTGACGTGACCGAGTGGCTAGGTAGAGGTCTGCAAAACCTCCTACGGCGGTTCAAATCCGCCCGTCACCTCTTGTATTTCAAGCAGAAAAGCCCCACCAGCTGCATGGCCGGTGGGGCTTTTTCGCGCCCAAAGATGCCTAAAGCATGATTTTGGGCTAGGTTGTGCCTACATTTCGTGGCCGGGCGAATAGTTAGCTGAACAGCCATTTGCTTACGTACGTGTCTAAAATCGCTGTTAATCCATTCTTGCGCACATGAAAATAATTGACCTACGCACCATGCGCGGCCCCAGCTACTGGTCGGTGAAGCACTACCGGCTCATCGTGGCCAAAGTCGACATGGAAGAGTTTGCCGGGCAGCGTTCGAATGCGGTGCTGGGCTTAGCTGAACGACTGGTGGCCCTGCTGCCCAACATCGGGCAAGCCTATCAGCCAGCGGGTGTGAGCGGCGCCGGTAGCCGCCATACCACCAAGCACCCGCCCCTGACCCTGGAGCGCCTGAACGACGGCGAGCCGCTGGGCCACGTCGTCCAGCACGTGGCACTGGAGCTGCAGCGCCTGGCGGGTATGCCGGTGTTCTGGGGCAAGTCGTACCCAGCCCGCGAAGACGGCGTGGAATACGTGGTATGTGCCTACCAAGAGGAGCGTGCCGGCCGCTTAGCCGTCGAGGCTGCTGTGGACGTGTTGGGGGCCCTGTGCCGGGGCGAAGAGACCAACCTGAAGCCTATCATCGCTGAACTGCACGAGATTAGGGAAGAGGAGTTCTTCGGGCCCAGCACTTACAGCATCGTGGCCGAGGCCGAATCGCGCAATATTCCGTACATCCAGCTCAAGAATACGTCCATCATCCAGCTGGGCTACGGTGTGAACCAGCGCCGCATTTGGGCCACCACCACCAACCTGACCTCGCACGCCGGGGTGGAGGTGGCCGGCAATAAGAACCGCACCAAGGCTATGCTCAAAGACGCCGGCGTACCGGTGCCCCGCGGCACCACCGTGTACTCGGAGGATGGCCTGCGCGATGCCATCGAGGAACTGGGTTTCCCCCTTGTTACCAAGCCGCTCAACGGCAACCACGGCAAGGGCGCCACCATCCACATCATGAACTGGACAGATGCCGCGGCGGGCTTCAAAGCCGCCCAGGCGTACTCGCGGGCTGTCATTGTGGAGCAGTTCATCGAAGGCTTTGACTTCCGGCTACTGGTTGTAAATGGCAAGCTCATTGCGGCTGCCAAGCGCACTCCGGCGGCCGTGACTGGCGACGGTATGAGTACCATCAAGCAACTGATTGACAAAGTGAACGAAGACCCGCGTCGCGGCGTGGGCCACGAGCGCACCCTCACCAGTATCAAGGCCGACCAACACACGCTGGACCTGCTAGCCAAGCAGCGCCGGGGCCTCGACACGGTGCTACCCGCCGGCGAAACCCAGTACCTGAAAAGTACGGCCAACATCAGCACCGGCGGTACGGCCTCCGATGTCACCGATCTTATCCACCCCTATAACCTGCTACTGGCCGAGCGGGTGGCCGGCATCGTGGGGCTCGACATCTGTGGTATCGACTTGCTGGCCTACGATATCGCTGTACCCCTCAACGAGAGCCGTGGGGCTGTGATTGAAGTAAACGCCGCCCCCGGCTTCCGTATGCACATCGACCCCACCGAGGGCTTGGCGCGCAACGTGGCCGCCCCGGTCGTGGACATGCTGTTTCCGCCCGGCAGCTCGGGCCGCATCCCCATCATTGCAGTGACCGGTACCAACGGCAAAACCACGACCACGCGCCTCTTTGCGCTCATCGTGGGCAGCAAGGGCTACAAGGTTGGCTTCACCACCACCGACGGTATCTACATCCAAGGCGTACAGCTGCAAAAAGGCGACTGCACCGGAGCTCAAAGCGCCGAGTTTGTGCTGCGCGACCCCACCGTGAATTTCGCAGTGCTCGAAACTGCGCGCGGCGGCATGCTACGCTCGGGCTTGGCTTTCCATACCTGCGACATTGCGGTGGTGACCAACGTGGCCGCAGATCACCTGGGTCTGCGCGACATCAACACCGTGGAGGAAATGGCAGCCGTAAAAGGGGTGGTACCCCGCACCGTGCGCAAATCGGGCTGGGCCGTGCTCAACGCCGACGATGACTTGGTGTATAACATGGCCCGTACCCTGGACTGCCGGGTGGCGTTGTTCAGCATGGACGAGCACAATCCCCGCATCCGCGAGCACGTGGAGGCCGGCGGCGTGGCGGCTGTGTACGAAGAAGGCTACGTCACGATTTACCGCAATAGCTACAAGCTGCGCATCGACCGAGCGGCCGAGTTTCCGGTGACGTTCGGCGGACGGGCGGGCTTCAACATTGAGAACAGCTTGGCTGCGGCCCTAGCCGGCCACTTGGCCGGCTTCGACAAGGACGACATCAAAACAGCCCTGCGTACGTTTGTGCCCTCCGGCACCAAAACGCCGGGACGGATGAACGTCTACAAATTCCCCAAGTTTGAAGTCGTCGTTGATTATGCCCACAACACGGCGGGCATTGAGAAATTTGCCGATTTTATGGATGCTACCCCGGCTACCCGCAAAATCGGGGTAGTGTCGGGCCTCGGCGACCGCCGCGACGAAGACACGCTGGGCTTCGCACGCATCGCGGGCCGCATGTTCGACGAAGTGATTCTACGCCAGGACCGCGACCTGCGCGGCAAATCGGCCGAGTTCCTGCGCGACATCATGACCCGGGGCCTGCGCCTCGACAAGCCCGACCTGCCCATCACCTACATCGAGAACGAGATGGATGCCATCGATCACGTGCTGGCTACGGCTCCGGAAGGGTCTGTGGTCACGCTGTTCGCCGAAAATATCGCTGCTAACTTGGCCAAGCTGGATGCTTACGAGAACGAAGTGAACGCACGCTAGCCGTCGCCGGCCATTCCAAAGAATGCCATCATTCCGAGCGCAGCGAGAAATTTGGGTTGAGGGGCCCCGAATCCTCACTTCATTGGGATAACAACATTGTTCGGAATGATAAGAAAAAGGGCCGCCCCAGTATTCCGAGGCGGCCCTTTTAGACTGGTAAATTAAAGATAACTATTTGAGCGTGAAGGTTGTCTTGCCCATGAGGGCCCCGCCTTCGTACAGCTCCACGGTATGCACGCCCTTTTTATAGTCCGCGCCCTTGGCGTAAGTGAATTCTACGGGCTGGTGGGTGTTGTCGTACACTACGTCCTCCTTCTGGGTGTAGAACGACTCCTGGCCGTCGACGGTGAAAGTGCCGCCGCCGGTACTCAGGTTGTACAGGGCCGCGCCGTCGGGCTCGAGAATGCGCATGTAAATGGCTTTCGTTTCCTTGGGCGACACGTCGTTGCGTGTCAGGTTGAAGGTCACTTTTACTTTATCCACGCGCTTGGCCTTGAACTCTTCTTTGTCGTCGTTCTTCTCCTTATTCTTGCGCGTGATGATGGCCACGCGGATGTTGTCGGCCTGGAGGCGTGAGGCCACCGTCACTTTATTCGATAGGTCGCGGTTGGTTTTAGCGATGGTGCTGATGGTATCGGTCAGCTTATTCTGCCGCTCTTTTAAAGTCGTGGTTTCAGTGTAGAGCGTTTCGTTATCTTTTTTCAACTGAGCAATTTCTTCGTCGCGCTTCTTCAGCTGGCCTTCCAGATTGATGGCGCGTTGCTTGAACTGCTTCTGCATGGCCAGCGAGAAGCTGCCGGCCTTAAAGGAGCGTAGCCGCAGCAAGTCGGCATTCACGCCGGCAATGCGGGATTTTAGCGAGTCGTTGCTCAGCCCCAGCTTTTGCAGTTCTTGGCTCTGACGTTCAAAATCAGTTTTAATGGCCTCGTACTCCTTGATTTGCTCCGTCAGCTTGGTGTCCTTGGCCTGCACGTCGGTCGTGAGCTGCTCGTTCTTGGTCTGTTCCTGACTGCGCAAGTACAGCAATACACCATTAATGCCTAGCAGCACGAGCACAAGGGCCACCCAAAGCAGGACGCGGCTGTTATTTTTCCGGGGTTCAGTGGTTTCGTTCGGGTTCATACGGAGGGGATTAAAGCGAAAAAAAATGGGCTAATGAATGCCAACTGGGAAGCAGGCAACGTAAATGTAGCGGCTGAACGCATTTGTGAAAGCCGATACGCCTGAGCTTTATACTTTTGTTGGATGAAATCGGTTACCGCGGCCCTAGACGCCGCCTACTGGCGGCAGCGCTACGCCACCGGCCGCGACGGCTGGGACGCTGGGGGCCCTACGCCCCCGCTGCGCGCTTATTTCGACCAACTCGATCCAGCAGCACAGCCGCGCATTCTTGTGCCCGGGGCCGGCCGCGCCTACGAGGCCGAGTACTTGCACCGGGCCGGTTTCGGGCAGGTATATGTGGCCGACTTTGCGCCTGAAGCTCTGGGGGCCCTGGCCGCGCGGGTGCCCGATTTTCCGGCCGCACACCTGCTGCTTACCGATTTCTTTGCGCTCCCCAACGACCCGCCCTACGACTTCATTGTGGAGCAAACCTTTTTCTGCGCCCTCAATCCCGCTCTGCGCCCCGCCTATGCCCGGCAGTGTGCTGCGCTGCTGCGCCCGGGCGGCACGCTAGTGGGCTTACTCTTCGATACCGAATTTACCAGTGCTACTGAACCGCCCTTTGGCGGCACCCGCGGGGAATACCGGGCGTACTTCGCGCCATATTTTACGTTTCGTCACTTCGAAACGGCCACCAACTCGCTCCGGTCTCGGCAGGAGCGGGAGCTGTTCATCTGCCTCAAAAAGAAATAAACACCGCCATGCTCACTGCCCTCGCCAACGTCCTGCCGCATTTTCGCCATACCCAGTCGGGCCAGTTTTTTTTGATGGCGGGCCCCTGCGTCGTTGAAGGCGAAGACATGGCTTTGCGCATCGCCGAGCGCGTCAAACACCTCACCGACAAGCTTCAGATTCCGTTTATTTTTAAGGGCTCGTACCGCAAGGCCAACCGCTCGCGGCTCGACTCGTTCACGGGCATCGGTGACGAAACAGCGCTGCGCATTCTGCAAAAGGTAGGGCGCGAAATCGGCGTGCCCACCGTGACCGATATCCACGAGTCGGGGGAGGCGGCCCTGGCGGCGGAATACGTCGATGTGCTGCAAATTCCGGCGTTTCTCTGTCGGCAGACCGATTTGCTCATCGCGGCGGCTAACACCGGCAAGGTGGTTAACATCAAAAAAGGCCAGTTTTTGAGCGGCGAGGCCATGAAGTTTGCCGTCGACAAGGTGCGGGAATCGGGCAACCCGCACGTCATTCTTACCGAGCGGGGCAACTCGTTCGGTTACTCTGATTTGGTGGTCGATTACCGCAACCTGCCGGCCATGCAGCGCTTTGGCGTGCCGGTGGTGATGGACGTAACCCATTCGCTACAAAAGCCTAACCAAGCCAGCGGCGTGACGGGCGGCCAGCCTGCCCTCATCGAAACCATCGCCAAAGCCGCCATTGCGGTGGGGGCCGACGGCTTGTTCATTGAAACCCATCCCACGCCCGAAACAGCCCTCTCCGACGGCGCCAATATGCTGCCGCTTGACCAGCTCGAAGCACTGTTACAGCGCCTCACGCGGGTGCGCCAGGCGTTGCGGAACCCTGGCGACGTGGAGCCGCAAAGGATGTAAGTGTGGAGAACATACTCTTAAAAATTATATCTGTCAAAAGCTGCTACTGAATTATGATCGAAGTTAAATTGTATAAATCGCGCTGAAAAGTCTTGAAAATTATGCTTCTATGTTTGGTGTTTGTTATTGGCGGAATTTTTATAGTGAGTTAATCTGGAAGTCCCAGACGGATTGCTTGGTCCAGGATCATATTTTCTAGTTTGGGCTATCCAATCGGCCTTGATCAGCTGTTTGACGGACGCCCTCAAATAATCATCAACGAGATTGGCATTTTCGACCGCATGACCCATAATGATTTCATCAATTGGGAAATTATTATGGGTGCTTATGCAGCGGGAATGCACAAGCAAATATCGTTTGCTTGGTAGTTAATTAAGAATTTGAGCCTTTAAGAAAGAAAGGTGAACTCCGGCAAACTGTGGCCGAATTTAACAAAGAACTTGGTTCTCAAGTATTGAATACTTCGCTCTCTTGTGTAACCATCGATGCGGAACGGTTACTCCATTTTGTCCTTGCCGCCCGAGCGGCAAGTAGGTCTAATCAAGAATTTTCTGATTAAGCAAATAGCAACTTCGCTTTAAATCCAGCCGTCGTGGGGGCCCTCAAGGCGCAGCGTAAAGTGTTGCCGGGGCAGTCCGCGTCGAAAAAATACCAGCCCGACGTAGAATAAATCCACCGTTACGGTCACGGCGGGGTGGGCTTGGATGTTTGCCCAAGCTTGTTCCATTTCAGGTGACCAGTGGATGTCGTCGAACACGAACACCGACTGGTCGGTGCGGTGGGTGAGGCACTGTTCGAAATAGCGCAGCGTGGGTTCGCAGCGGTGGTTACCGTCAAAAAACACAAAATCGACGGGCCCCGGCAGCGCGGCCAAGGCGGTGCCCAGGGTGGTGTCGAGGTTGCCATCCACAATTTCGACGTTGCCTAAGCGAAGCGCGGCGAAGGTTTCGCGGGCTACGGCGGCCACGTTGGGGCATCCCTCGAACGTAATGACGCGGTGACGTGAGTCAGTCGCTGCCAGGTAGGCGGTGGTGAGGCCCAGCGATGTACCCAACTCCAGCACGGTGGTCGGCCGGAAATGGTTCACTAGCCGAAACAAGAGCTGCGCTAAGTGCGGCGGCTTAGCAGTCGCACGGGCAATATCGGCCACCCGGCGCACGCGCCCCGCGCCGGTGTGCGAGCCAGCCCCCAGGTCCGTGACGTTAAGGCTAGCTGAGCTTTTCAGCAGGGCCCTGCGCCGGGTTTCGATGGGTGCGAAGGCAGCAAACGCGCCGTTGTGGCAAATAACCGTGGTATAGAGGGCGTATACGAACGGCGAGTGCAGCCCGTGGGCGTTGCCCGCGCGCAAGCGGAAGCGCAGGTAAGCAAAGAATTGGTGCAAAATATTACTGTTGTCGGGGATTGGGTAATGTTGCCGGAGGGCC
>JANPOR010000457.1:0-7970 GCA_031428075.1 Hymenobacter sp.
GCGGTGAGCGTGCCCATTTGCAGCGCCGAAATCAGGGTCTGGCCGGGGCGCATGAGCTCTATTTCGTCACGCGTGGGCGGGGCCACTTTCAGCACGATGTCGGCCTGGAAAGCTTCCTGAGGCGAATACACCACCTGGGCCCCGGCCTCGGAGTAATTGTGGTCGGAGTACTTGCTAGGCTCGCCGGCCCCGGCTTCGAGCACCACTTCGTGGCCGGCCGTGACGAGGTGCTGCACAGCTTCGGGCGTGAGGCCCAGCCGGTTTTCCTGGAGCGTAGTTTCGCGCGGCAAGCCGATGAACAGCTTGCGTTTGCGCGTTTCCACGGCCAGTGTCGACTCCTGGGTGAAGTAGGCACGGCTGGTCGCAAGCGACTCAAAACCAGGGGGTAGTTGTTCGGGCATGGGTGGGAGCAAAACGAAGACGACGGGAATGGAGAATCAGCGGGCTAATTCTTCCTTCTTCAGGCCTCGTTCCGGGTTTTCAAAGAGATTTCACGGGATTCGGGGCCCGTGGGAATGATAGTGATTTCGAGCCGGGGCAAGGGCAGCAGAGGTTCCACGCGCGCCGGCCACTCAACTAAGCAAAGATACCCCGAATCGAAGTACTCGGCGGCCCCGATGCGGGCCGCTTCGTCGACGGAATCGAGGCGGTAAAAGTCGAAGTGGTACACCGGGGCCCCGCACCCGTCGCGGTACTCGTTGATCAGCGCGAAAGTGGGGCTGCTGACGTCGTCTTCAATGCCCAGCACCGCGCCCAGGGCCCGGATAAGGGTGGTTTTGCCGGCCCCCATTTCGCCTTCAAAGGCCACCACGGCGTAGCCACTGGCGGCAATGGCAGCGGCCAGCCGGCGGGCGGCAGCGGGGAGGTCGGCGAGGGTGCCCACGGACAGTTGAAGGGATAACATCTGGCAAAAATACTGGTGCGCCGGTCTTCGGCGCAATTAGTCGCTGGTTTTCACCGGTCTTTCCCGCTACCTTGCCAATTCAATTAACCTTCCTGGTTCCACCATTTTAAGTTGGGCGTACCAGCTTGACTCCAATCCGACTGGGGCCCGCGCGAGCAGAGCACCTTTTGACCCGTTTTGGCCCGAAAAATCACAAGCCAGATACTTCAAGCCGACTCCAGGTCGCCCTTAGTCAACGGTCAGGTCGTATTGTTGGGCTCTTGTTATTAGTTATGCCTATGCCCAATTCTACCTTGGTCCGGCTGTCTAGTTTTATTCTCCGCTGCGTCGGACCTGTCTGGCTGTTGCTCGCAGTTCCACAAGCGGGCTTGGGCCAGGCTCCGGGTTCCGTGCGTGCCGCCGTGAGCGGCACCGTGGCCGCGGCCCTGGGGGGGGCCATTGCCTTTGCTACCGTCACGCTACACCGCGCCACCGACTCAACGGTCGTCAAGACCGAATTCACCAACGACAAGGGCGGCTTCTGGCTGGAAGCCCCCGCGGGCGGGCGCTACCGCGTATCGGCCGCGCAGGTTGGGTTTCAGCGCAGCTGGAGCCAGTCGTTCGAGCTGCCCGCAGCGGGCCTCGTCCTGCCGGCCTTCACGCTGGCACACAGCGCCAGCACCGTGCTCCGGGAAGTAGCCGTGACGGCGGCCCATCCGCTCTACGAGCGCCTGGCCGACCGCACTGTGCTGAACGTGATGGGTAGCACCCTAGCGGCCGGAGCCAGCACACTTGACCTGCTGGGCCGGGCCCCCGGCGTGACGCTGGACGGAAGCGGCAACCTGAGCTTGCGCGGCCGTAAGGGCCTGCTGGTGCTGCTCGACGGCAAGCGCGTGGCCCTCAGCGGCGCCGAACTAGCAGACCTGCTGCGCGCCCTGCCCGCCGAGCAGCTCCGCAGCATCGAACTGATTACTAACCCGCCCGCCAGCTACGACGCGCAGGGCACGGCCGGCGTTATCGCCATTAATCTTAAAAAAGACCAGACCCTGGGCACCAATGGCAGCGCCAACGTCAGCTACGGCCGCGGGGAGTACGGCAAGTTTACGGGCGAAGTGGCCCTTAACCATCGCACCGCGAAGCTCAACGCGTTCGGCAGCTACGCCTACACGGACCGGTGCGGGTTCACGCGGATTAATTTCCAGCGCCAATTCACGCCGGACGGGGCCCCGGCCAGCAGCAGTGTGCAGGCCAACGACCAAACCAACCACCTGCAATCGCACGCGCTGAAAGCGGGCATCGACTACACGCTCTCGGCCCACACGCTGCTGGGCGTGGCCGTGAGCGGCTTGCTGAACCAAACCAACAGCACCACCGGCAACCAAACGGAGGTGTACAATAACGCCCAGGTGCCCACCAGCCGCTATCACTCGACCACCACCCAAAACGTGCGCCGTCCCACCGCCACCGCCAACCTGAACCTGCGCCACACCTTTGCTGACTCGACCGGAGCCACCGTGCTTTCGGCCGACGCCGACTACGCCCGCTACACTACCCACCGGCTCACAGACCTGGCTACTGACTACGACGAACCCAGCGCGCCGTCCTACTTACTGACCGGCAACCAGCAGAGCACCCTGACCATCGAATCGGCCAAAGTGGATTACACCCGGCCCCTGCCCCACCGCGTCAGGTTAGAGACCGGGGCTAAAGTCACCGAAGTTCGCTCAGATAACGATGTGGTGTTTGACCGAACCGAGAACGGCGTGACCACGCGGGATTTGAATATTTCCAACGAGTTTCGGTACGACGAAAACGTGAACGCGGCCTATGTGAACCTGAGCCGTGCTACGGCCCGCGCCACGCTGCAAGCAGGCCTGCGGGCCGAGCAAACCAACACGCAAGGCCGCCAGCTGGACAATGCCGGGCCGTTCGAGCGGCACTACTTCCAATTGTTTCCCAGCGCTTCCGTCCAATACACTCTCAACGACCAGCACGCCCTGGGCCTGTCGCTAAGCCGCCGCATCGAGCGGCCCGTGTACAACCAGGTGAACCCGCTGCGCAACTACATCGACGCGACTTCTTACGGCTCTGGCAACCCCAATCTAGTGGCCGAAACCAGCTACAACATGGAGCTGACGCACACCTTCCGCGAAAAATTCACAACTAGCCTGAGCTATAGCCGCACCGCCTCGCCCGTTGTGGACGTATTCCAGCCGTCGCCCGACGGCTATTTGCAAGTGGTGAACCAGTACGTGAACCTGACCACTGAGCATTATTATGCCCTCACGCTCACGGTCCCGTTGGCCCCCCGGCCCTGGTGGGATTTCTACGGCAACGCTGTGCTTTCCTACACCCGTTTCATCGGCACGCTGGCGGGTACCGTACCGAGCAACAACCGGCCCGCCCTCGTGCTTTCGGCTAACAATAGCTTCACGCTGCCCCGGGGCTGGTCGGGCGAGCTAACCGGCAACTTTCAATCGGGCGAAATCTTTGGCTTTGAAACGGTACGGCCCCGGGGCCAAGTGGCGACCGGCGTGCAAAAAAGCCTATGGGCCAAGCAGGGTACATTGCGACTGGCTGTGGCCGATGCGTTCTACACCACGCCCATCCACTCGTCGTCGTCCTTTGCCAATTTCTCGGAGAGTTCTTTCCGGCGGCAGGATTCGCGCTTCGTTACGCTGGGCTTCACCTACCGCTTCGGCAATGCCAAGGTGACCGCGGCCCGCAAGCGGGCCGCGGGTGCGGAGGAAGAATTGCGCCGCGCCGGCAGCGGGCAATAAAAAACTACCGTTCGAGGCAACCCAGCCGCGCCGGCGGTTGTTGCGTGCGCGATATCTTCGCCGCGCCAACCGGCCCCACTTCCTTCTCATTCATGAAAATATCGCACCTAGCTGCCGGCCTCACCGGCTCGGAAATCATTAAAATTGGCAACGAAGTAAGCGACATGGTGCGCCAGGGCGCATCTATCTGCAACCTGACCATCGGCGACTTCGAGCCCGCGCTGTTCCCAATTCCGGAAGGCTTGCAGGCCGGCATCATCGAAGCTTACGAGCAGCATCAGACCAACTACCCGCCCGCGTCCGGCATCGCCGAGCTGCGCCAGGCGGCGGCCGATTTTCTGCACCAGCGGCTGGGCCTCAGCTACACGCCCGCCGAATTTTTGGTGGCCGGGGGTTCGCGGCCGCTCATTTACGCAGCCTACCGGGCCGTGGTGGATGCCGGCGACCGGGTGATTTTTCCAGTGCCGTCGTGGAATAACAACCACTACTGCCACCTCACCGGAGCCACGCCCGTGGCAGTGCCTACTTACCCCGAGGCCGATTTCATGCCCACCGCCGCCGACCTGGCCCCCCACCTGCCCGGCGCCACCCTGCTGGCCCTGTGCTCGCCGCTAAATCCCACCGGCACGGTGTTTACGAAAGCGGCGCTGGAAGAAATCTGCGACTTGGTGCTGCTGGAAAACCAAGGCCGGGGCCCCGACGAAAAGCCGCTCTACATCCTCTACGACCAAATTTACTGGCTACTTACCTTCGGCGAAACTCAGCATTTCGACCCGGTGAGCCTGCGCCCCGCCCTGCGCGACTACGTAATATACATCGACGGGCTCTCGAAGTGCTTTGCTGCTACCGGCGTGCGCGTGGGTTACGCCTTCGGCCCGGCCGTGGTCATCGACCAGATGAAGATCATTTTGGGCCACGTCGGGGCTTGGGCCCCCAAGGCCGAGCAGGTGGCTGCTGCCAAGTTTCTGCCCCAAACCGCCGCGGTCGACACCTACTTGGACGGCATCAAGGCGGGCCTGCAACGCAGTTTGCAAGGCCTCTACGACGGCCTATGGGCTCTGGAAGCCCAAGGCTATCCGGTGGCCGCCATCGTGCCGGCTGGGGCCATTTACCTCACCGCCCGCATCGACGTGCTGGGCCGCACCACGCCCGCCGGCCAAGTGCTGGCTACCGCCAAAGACCTCGCTTCTTACCTCATCCAGGCCGCAGGACTGGCGGTGGTGCCGTTCAGTGCCTTCGGGGCCGAAGCCGACGACCCGTGGTTCCGCTTCTCGGTAGGGGCTGAATCGGTGGCTTCCATTGAGGCAGCGCTGCCCCGGCTCCGGGTGGCGCTGGACGCGTTGCAGTAAAGCAAGTTGAAGCAGCGTCAAAAGCAAAGGCCGGGACCGCTACAGCGGTCCCGGCCTTTGCTTTTGTTGGGAGAGTTTAGCGCTCCAGGCCCCGCTTTACAGTGTCACGTTACCCGTGAGGCGAATGTCACGCGAGGAGCTGCCCACCAGCAGGTCAAACTTGCCGGGGGCCAGCACCCACTGCTTTTTGCCTTCGTCGTAGTATTTGAATGCCTCAGCGGGCAGAGCCAGCGTCACGGTTTTGGTCTCACCGGGCTTGAGAAATACCTTTTCGAAGGCTTTCAACTCCTTCTCTGGGCGCTTCACGGCCGTCGGACCGGGCTTCACGTAGAGCTGCACCACCTCGGCCCCAGCGACAGGACCGGTGTTGGTGACGGTGAGCTTTACAGTCGCGCTTTGCGGGCCGGGCGTCACAGCCAGGGCGTCGTACTTGAAGGTAGTGTAGCTCAGGCCGTAGCCAAAGGGGAACTGCGGGGCTACTTTGTAGGTGTCGTAATAGCGGTAGCCCACGAAGATGTCGTCCTTGTACACCTCTTTCAGCGGGTTGCCGGGGCTGCTGGGGTACTCGCCCAGCGTGTACACGGGCGAGTCTTCGAGCTTGGCTGGGAAGGTCATCGGTAGCTTACCTGAAGGGTTCACGTCGCCGAACAGGATGTGAGCCAGAGCGTTGCCGCCTTCCATGCCAGGGTACCAAGCTTCCACGATGCCCTTGGCTTGGCCGGCCCAGGCCGACACGTCGATGGGGCCCCCACCCAGTAGGACCACCACTGTATTGGGGTTAGCCGCCAGCACGGCTTTCACCAACTCGTCCTGGCCGAAGGGCATGTGCAGGTCGGGCTTGTCCGTGGCCTCGGCATCGTAGGCGTTGTCGCCCCACTTTTTGTAGTCGTAGCCGTGAAAAGAGCCGCCCACGATGATTACAGCTTCGGCAGCCTTGGCCGCAGCCACTGCCGCCGCAATCATCTGCGGGTCGGCCTGCTGGCCGCGGGCAATAGTGTAGCCGGGGGCATAAGTAATAGTGACCTGGCTGCCCAGTTCGTTTTTAAGGCCCTGCAAAGGCGTAATCTCGTATTTGGCCTTGAGCTGCGCGCTGCCTCCCCCGCCAGCATTTTCGCGGGTTGCATTGGCCCCGATGACGGCCACGGTCTTCACCGTCTTCTTCAGCGGCAGGATGTTGCCATCGTTTTTGAGCAGCACGATGCCTTCCTCGGCCACCTTCAGGGCCGTGGCTTGGTGCTCTTTAGTATTATGGGAGCCGGGCTGGCGCTTGGCGGTGCCGAGCATGTGCGTGGCGTACATCACCCGCAGGATGCGCCGCACCTTGTCGTCGATTAGCGGCACCAGTGAAGGATCTTTTTTGGCGGCTTCCAGCGCCGCGTTGCCCAAATAAAATTTATCGTAGAGCGCTTTAGAGAAAACCGGCTTAAACCCCTCCACCGTCTGCGAAGTGCTTCTGTACGCCAGGGCCAGGTCGGTGCCCATTTCGAGATCGGTGCCGTTGTGCAACGCCTCCATCGTGTTATGAACAGAGCCCCAATCGCTCATCACCAGCCCGTTGAAGCCCCACTCACCCTTTAGGATGTCGTTCATCAAATGGGCATTTTCCGTGGCGTACGTACCCCGAAACTTGTTGTATGAACCCATAAGGCAGTAGGCCCCGCCCGCTTGTATGGCGGCCTTGAAGCCGGGCAGGTAGATTTCGCGCAGCGCCCGCTCGCTCATCTCCACGTCGATGTCGTCGCGGTGGATTTCCTGATTGTTGGCCGCAAAGTGCTTTACGCAGGCCGACACGCCTTGGTCCTGCACCCCCTTGATGTAGCCCGCCACCATCTTCGACACCAAGTAAGGGTCTTCGCTGAGGTACTCGAAATTACGCCCGTTGAGGGGGGCACGGATGATGTTGATGCCCGGACCCAAAATCACGTCCTTACCCCGGAAGTTGGCCTCGCTGCCCAGCACTGTGCCGTAGGCATAGCCCAGGGCTGGGTTCCAGGTCGAAGCCAACGTATTGTTGGTGGGCAAATAAGTACCGGCGTTGTTGGGGTCATCCAGCGCTTTCCAGTCGCGGCCCTGCTCAGGCCGGACGCCGTGCGGGCCGTCGGAGGTCATCAGTTCAGGGATGCCCAGGCGTGTGATGCCGCCGGAAGCAAAGGCCGAGTTGGCGTGAATCATCTTAATCTTCTCTTCCAGCGTCAGCTTTTTGAGCAGGGCGTTGATTTCGGGCTCGTGCCCCAAAAGGGCCCGCTGAGCGTTGGCCCCGGGGCTCTTGACGGTGGCCGCTAGGGCCGGTTTGCGGGCAGCAGCCGGCTTAACCTGAGCCGTGGCCGCGCCAGTTGCGGCACAGAACAAGGCCGCTGCCAGCAGCGCCTTGGCGCGAATCGAGGATTGTTGCATAGAATGGTGTAGCAGGGGTACAAGGGAAAAGAAGGTGAGCATTTAGTTCATTTTTACGATTAAAGCGCTGCCCGCTTAGGCCACGGTTTTAGCCGGGGCTGCGTCGGAATTCTAAGGCGTGGGATGCCCTTGCGCATCAATACTGCCCGAAAGGTACGCTGCGCCGCGATGCCCGGGAACAAGCCCTGGGGCCGCTCAGCAATATACTGAACAGCCATCCTTTGAGTGCAGCTTTAAGCTGGAAAGCGGTTCATAGTCGCGGCTGTCGTCAACCTCGATGATGGAGCAATTATCCCGCAAAATACCGTATTTTTTGCTTGACAGAAGCAAGGGCACGGCCACGCCGGTGTTGCTCCAGCTCAGGTCAAACTGCAGCCACATGGCCCCGCCCAATAAACTGAACTGATCGGGGTGTTGCTCCAGCTCAGGTCAAACTGCAGACCCTTTTGTTCTGGCCGTGTGCGGTCTGGTGCTGGCCTAGATCGTACACGGCCAGAACAGAAAGCACTCTCAGGCCAGTAGCTCAACACTCATACCGGCCCTTCTCTAGGAAATTACGTGATT
>JANPOR010000458.1:0-6118 GCA_031428075.1 Hymenobacter sp.
ATACCCGGGTGTTGCAAGCCCGCGTGGAACTGCCCAACCCCGGGGTTCTTCTTAAGCCCGACATGTTTTGCACCATCAGCCTGAACCTGGCCACCCAGGGCCCCAGTAACCAAGCCTTGACCGTGAACCCTAAGGCAGTGATTTTCAGCAATGACAACTACTTCGTCGTCCGTCGCCGCCCCGGCACCCCAGAGTTGAAATCGGGCGACGATGCCAGCAAGGCTTACGAACTGGTGTCCGTGAAAGTGCTGCGCACCACATCAAGTCGCTCCTACGTGACAGGCAACCTCCATGCCGACGACCAAGTGGTGACCCAGGGCAGCCTGCTGCTCTTCAACGACCTGAGCGGTAACTAAGCCCCGCCGCCGGCCCGTTTTCACGCTACCCCGCACCGGGCAGCCCTCCTTTTTTTGCCTAACCTGTTGCCATGAATAATTTTATTAAGGGCTTGATTGGTTTCTCGCTGCGCCACCCCTACTTCGTGTTTTTCATGACGGGGCTGATAGCCATCGCGGGGGCCGTTAGCTTCTACTGTACCCCCGTTGAGGCCTACCCCGACGTGACCAATACCGAGGTGGTCATCATCACGCAATGGCCCGGCCGCTCGGCCGAGGAAGTGGAGCGCTTCATCTCCATCCCCATCGAGACGGAGATGAACTCGGTAACCAATAAAACGATTATCCGCAGCATCAATCTGTTCGGGCTCTCGTTCATCAAAATCGTATTCGAGGACGGCACCGACGGCTTCAATGCTCGTATGGAAACGGCCCAAAAGCTGGCTAATGTGAACCTGCCCGACGGCGTGAACGCCGGTGTGCAGCCCCCCACGGGTCCCACCGGCGAAATTTACCGCTTCACCCTCACCTCTAAGCAGAAGTCCAGCACCGACCTCAAAACCCTTGAAGACTGGGTGATTGAAAAAAATCTGAAGGCGGTACCCGGCGTGGCCGACGTGGTGAGCTTCGGCGGCAAGGTGCGCACCTTCGAAGTGGCCGCCAACCCTGGCCTGCTCAGTAAATACGGCCTGACGGCCCTCGACGTATTCCAGGCTCTTCAACGCGCCAACGTGAACGTGGGCGGCGACATCCTGCGCGAAGGCCAGCAGGCGTTTGTGGTGCGCGGCATCGGCATCGTGAAAAACGTGGGCGACATTGAGAAAATCATTATCAAAAACGTGAACGGCGTGCCGGTGCTGGTGCGCAATATTGGCACGGTGCAAACCTCATTTCTGCCCCAGCTAGGCATTGTGGGGCGCGACAATGACGACGACGTGGTAGAAGGTATCGTGCTAATGCGCAAGGGCGGCAACCCTGGGGCCGTGCTGCCCGTGCTCGAAGCTAAAGTGGACTACCTCAACAAAACGGTGCTGCCCGGCGATGTCCGCATCAAGGTCTTCTACGACCGCACCGAGCTGAATAACCACACCCTGCACACGGTGGGTGAAAACGTAGCCTTAGGCATCATACTGGTGACTATTATCCTGCTACTTTTTTTGGCCGACTGGCGGACGACGGTGACGGTAGCGCTGATTATTCCGCTGGCCTTACTGTTCGCTTTTATTCTGATACGCATCAAGGGGATGAGTGCCAACCTCCTCAGTATCGGAGCCATTGACTTTGGTATCATCATCGACGGGGCGGTGGTGATGGTGGAGGGCCTGTTCGTGATGCTGGCCCACTGGGCCGAGCACGAGGGCATGGAAAAATTTAATAAGCGGGCGAAGCTGAGCAAGATTCTGCACACGGGCACCGAGATGGGCAAGTCAATTCTGACGTCCAAGCTCATCATCATCACGGCGCTCATCCCGATTTTCTCGTTTCAGAAAGTCGAGGGCAAGCTGTTTTCGCCGCTGGCCTACACCATTGGCTTCGCCCTGCTCGGGGCCCTCATTCTGGCCCTCACGCTGGTGCCGGTGCTCTCGTCCATCCTACTGAAAAAAAACGTACGCGAGCGCCACAACCCCATCTTGGAAGCTCTCAACAAGGGCTATGCGCCGCTGCTCGACAAGGTGATGGGCCACCCGCGGCGCAGCATTTCCGTGGCCTTGGTGGCGCTGGTGCTGGGCGTGGGCGCGTTCCACTTCCTGGGCACCGAGTTTTTGCCCCACCTCAACGAGGGCTCGATTTATGTGCGCGCCTCGATGCCGCTGAGTATCAGCTTAGACGATAGCTACCACTTTACCGAGCAGTTCCGGCAGGTGTTCGAGAAGTACCCCGAGGTGCGGGGCGTGATTTCACAAACCGGCCGCCCAAATGACGGTACCGACGCCACGGGCTTTTTCAACCAAGAGTTTTTCGTGGACCTGTACCCGGCCGACGAATGGAAGCGTAATATTACTAAAGACGAGCTTATTGCTGAAATGCAGAAAGCCTTAAAAGGCTACCGCGGCGTGGACTTCAACTTCTCGCAACCGATTTCCGACAACGTGGAGGAAGCTGTGTCGGGTGTAAAAGGCTCGCTGGCTGTGAAAATCAGCGGCACCGACCTCAATATTCTCGACAAAAAGGCCACCCAGGTGTACGACCAGTTGAAAAAGGTGAAAGGAGTGGAGGACCTCGGCGTATTCCGCAACCTGGGTCAGCCCGAGCTGCGCATCACCCTCGACCCCGACAAGATGGCCCAGTACGGCGTGGCCGCCGCCGACGCCAACGCCGTGATTGAGATGGCCATTGGTGGCAAGGCCGCCAGCACGGTATATGAAGGCGAGAAAAAGTTTGACCTGCGCCTGCGCTACGACCAAGCCTCGCGTACTAACATGGGCACCATCGGCAACCTGCTGGTGCCTACCCTCAACGGCGGCAAAATCAAGCTCGGTGGATTGGCCAAGATTGAGAACGTGTCCGGCCCGGCCTTCATCTACCGCGAGGACAATTCCCGCTTCATCGCCGTGAAGTTTTCGGTGCGGGGCCGCGACCTGGGCAGCACTATTGCCGAAGCCCAGGCCCTGGTGGCCAAAAATGTAGCCCTGCCCCAGAGCTACCGCGTGCAGTGGAACGGCGAGTTTGAGAACCAGGAGCGGGCCCAGAAACAGCTCTCCATTGTGGTGCCCATTAGCATTCTGGCTATCTTCTTTATCCTGTTTATTTCCTTCGGTAACGCGCTCGATTCGGTATTGGTGCTGCTCAATGTGCCATTTGCCCTTATTGGAGGCATCGCGGCGCTGCTCATCACGGGCGTCAACTTCAGTATCTCGGCTGGCGTGGGCTTTATCGCCTTGTTCGGGGTAGCCACCCAGGACGGCGTGATTCTAGTGAACAAATTTCGCCAGAATCTGCGCGAGGGCATGGACTTAGTGCCCGCCATTAAGGACGGGGCTAAGAGCCGGCTGCGCCCGGTGGTGATGACGGCCCTGATGGCCTCGCTGGGCTTGTTGCCAGCCGCGCTCAGCCATGGCATTGGCTCCGAAACCCAGAAACCGCTGGCCATTGTTGTTATTGGTGGCCTGATTACGGCTACCATCCTCTCGCTGCTCATTCTGCCTACCGCCTACGAGTGGATGTACAGTAGCAAGAGCGAACGGGCTCGCAAGCGCAAAAACCCATCGTGAAAAATAAAAAAGTGCTAGGCCCTACGAGGTTTAGCGCTTTTTTGCTTTTCATGAGCCAACCTCTTATTGGTATGATGAAGCGTTTTGTACGCCTGTCTGCGGTTGTCTTTAGCGTGGTACTGGCCGTGGGGCAGCGGCCGGCCACCGCCCAAGGAATGCCGCCCGCCTCGCCAGTGGCCGACCCATTTGGACCAGGCGCGGGCATCAGTACCGGGCGGCTGGTGGGCGTGGTGGCAGGTACGGCCGTGGTGTACGCCCTCAGTACCTATCTGCTGGGCAAAACCTGGTACACCCGCCGCGTGCCGTTTCACACCTTCGACGACAACCGCGAGTGGCTGCAAATGGACAAGGTGGGCCACGCCACTACGGCCTACGCCATCAGCCGGGGCGAATATGAGCTATTTCGATGGAGCGGCGTACCCGACCGCACGGCCGCCCTCACCGGTGGGGCCATCGCGCTGCTGTTCCAAAGCACGATTGAAGTGTTCGACGGCCACTCCGAGGGTTGGGGCTTTTCGAAGGGCGACATGGCCGCCAATGCGGCCGGTATAGCCCTTTTTATGGGCCAACAGCTCGGCTTAGGCCAACAACCATTTAGCCTCCGCTACGGCTTCCGCAGCAGCATTTACCCGCAATACCGGCCGGAATTGCTGGGGCGTAGCCGTTTTTCTCAAATGCTAAAGGACTACAATGGTCAGCAATACTGGCTGTCGGTCAATTTAGCGAGCATACTGCCCGTCGGCCCCTCTTTTCCGCGCTGGTTGAACCTCGACCTGGGCTACAGCGGCAGTGGGATGACCGGGGGCAGCGCCAACCCACCGCTGTACGGGGCCAATGGCCGGCCCCTCGTGTTCCGGCGCGTGCGCCAGTTCTACCTGGCGCCCGACCTCGACCTGGTCCGACTCGTGCCCGTTGGTTCCACCGGCCATATGCTGCTCGGCGCCACCCAGTTTATTAAGCTGCCGACCCCGGTTCTTGAATTTAACCCGCGCGACGGCTGGCGCTGGCACCCGCTACGAGCTGCCGCCGATTAACCCTCGACTCTTAACGCGGTATAAAGACTCCCGAACTGCTCCATCATACAACCCCTTCTCCCGCCGTCCGATGACCTCTCTTCCCTCTATGACGTCCCCGGCACCACGACGTCGGCGCCTGCATCGGCTGGTGAACCTGCGCGCGTTGCAGCGGGTAGGTTGGGCCTTGGTTGGGGCCGCCCTTTGCGTGGGATTGGCCCCGGCCGATTTTCACCTCGGTACCCGCGTGGTAGCTGGCTGGGACGGGTTCTGCCTGGTAGTGCTACCGCTGACCTGGGTCACCATCGCCACGGCCGACGCTGAACACCTGCGCCGGGTAGCCACCAGCCAGGACCCCGGCCGCACTTGGACCTTCGTTGCCGTGCTGCTGGCGGCCGGGGCGAGCCTGTTCGCCGTGGCCCTGCTGCTAAGCGGTATTAAGGCCCTGCCCCCCCGCGAGCAGGCCGCGCAGGTGTCGGTTTCAGTGGTAGCCGTGGGAGGGGCCTGGCTGCTGCTGCACACGCTTTTCACCTTGCGCTACGCTCACGTGTACTTCAGCGATGACCCGAACGCTTCCCCACCGGCTAAGCGCGGGGGCCTGCAATTCCCCGGCGCACCCCCCACGCGCTATTGGGATTTTGCCTACTATGCCTTCACCATTGGCATGACGGCTCAAACGTCCGATACCGGCGTCACCTCCCTGCGCATGCGCCAGCTCACGCTCGTTCATGGCTTGCTCTCTTTTATCTTCAATACTGCCATCGTCGCTCTTGGTGTCAACGTCGTCTCCAGCATTCTGTAGCCCGAAACCGCCATGACTGCCCCCGAATTGCTGCGTATTCCCGATGCGCATTTACCTTCCTCCCTGCGGGTCGAACGCTATGCGCGGATGCGCGCGGATGTGCTGGGCTTTTACCGGGGTAGTGCCGGGGTATTCTTCAGCCGGGTGGGTCGGGAGCCCCTGCTGCATCAGGGGCCGGTGGGGTGGCTCTGCGGGGATTTGTACGCGGCTAACTTCGGCACGTACAAGGCCGATAACGGGCTGGTGTACTTTGACCTCAATGACTTCGACGAAGCCTGTTTGGGCCCGGTGCTTTTCGATGTGCTGCGGTTGCTGGTCAGCGTCCTGCTCCTGAGTACGGGGGCCAAGCCCCGGCCGAGCAACGACGCTGCGCCCAAGAGCTCCTGAGCTAGTATACTGCCGCGCTGGCTACGGGCAAAGCGGGTTATCTGGAGCGCGACACGGCGCGCGGCCTGATTAAGCAGCTATTGCGTCAGGTGGCCGCCCGCTTGATCCGGGCCCAGCTCAAAGAACGCACCCGTCACCATTTTACCCGCTTACGCCCCGGCCCCAGCGCCCCACCCTTGCCCAAAGCGGAATGCGGCGCCCTGCTGGTGCAGCTGGAGGCGTGGTGCCGCGCCCAACCAATCCGCCCCTTTGGCCGGATACTCGACGCGTCGCAGCGCGTGGCGGGGGTGGGCAGCCTGGGGACTCCCCGCTACCTGGTGTTAGCCGAACACCACCAATCGGGTAAGCGCCCGATGCTACTCGACCTCA
>JANPOR010000459.1:0-3002 GCA_031428075.1 Hymenobacter sp.
TGCCAGTCGCCGGGGTAGAATTGGATGGCCGGAAGCTTCATGCCTCCGATGGCGTCAACCCCAGCGAAATGGAACCGGCGGCCGGTCGCTCCTCGAACAGGTCGAGCTGGCGGTACTCGGTGCATTTGCCGCGCAGGGCGGCTTCTACCTCCGTCAGCACTGCCGTCAGGGGAACTTCGAGCAGGCCGGCGAAGGGGTAGCCGGTTTGTTCGTCGTCGAACAACTGGTGGGGCGTGGTCAGGTTCAGCACCCGGCCGCCGGCCAGCACGCGCTGGCCGAGGAGCGTAACGCCACCCTGGTTCTTGCCCAGCGAGAAACCGGTGACGGTGAACGACTCGAACAGGGCCGGTAGCTCCTCGGCTTCGTCGGGCCAGTAGTCGGGCGTTTCGGTGAGCTGCTCGGTGAGCAGGCACAAGTGCGGCACCAGGCGGCTAAGGGCGTGGAGCAGGTCGGGGTGCACCTGTTCGGCGCAGGTCAGGGCAAAAGCCCGGGGCGGGGCGTCCGGGGTGCGCTGCTCGGTGAATTCGCAGGTCAGGTGCTGGTCTTTGAGCCTGACCTTCTGAATGGTGATGAGGGAAGCCGTGGCCTCCTGGCCGGCGGCGTAGGCCCCAATAGGGCCCACATTGGGAAGTAACTGGAACATGGTGGCAAGGAATTAGGCGGCCTTGGCCAGCGGCTGGGCCTGGGGCATGGGGAGCAGCGGGCGGCGGATAGCGGGTGCGGCCTTGCGGTTGTAGCGGTTGAGGTAGCGGGTCAGCTCGGATTCGAAGAACCCCCACTCCTTTTCGTTGCGGCGGACGCCGGTCAGGCGGCCGGCGCGGCGGGCTTTGCGCAAGCCGGCGGGGCTGATGGTCAGCAATTCGGCGGCCTGGCGCACGTTCAGCAGCCGGTCGGGCGGTGGCGGGGGCGTCTGAGGCGTGGCCGCTTCAAATTCCTTCAGGCGCTGCACGTCGGCCAGCAGCTGCCGCCACTCTTGTTCGGGGACGAGGAGGGCTACTTGCATGGCTAGGCGGCGGTGGCGCGGGTGGCGCGGGCTTCGAGGGCAGTAACCCGCTTCTTTTCTATTTCGACCACGCTGATGAAGGCCTCGGCCACGTCGGTGTTGTGGTAACGGCCGGTCAGGATGTTGTAGACCTGCTGCTTGGAGTAGGTCTTGCCCTGGGTAGCCAGGAGTTCGACCGTGCGGCGGGCGTAATCATTGCGCTTGGGGAGGGTAGCGCGCAGCTCAGAAATGATCTTTGCCAGGTGTTCCATTTTGTTTGCTATTATGTATATTTGTTTATACTTTGGAGGTGCAAAATAGATAATGAAAGTTTGATGAGTCAAAAAAGAATCACCCGTTAATCGCAAGAAAAGTGGAACAAAGAGCGCACATTGGCGACCGAATAAGTGCCTTAATGCAGCACTACGGGTTGTCTGCTTACCAGTTAGCCAAAAACCTGGGCTATGAAGGTCCCCAAAAGTTGTATAAGCTGGTCCAGAATAAATCCAAACCTGGCTACGAAACTTTAATGGATATTTTGGGGAAATACCCGGAGCTGCGGGCCGAGTGGCTGATGCGCGGGGACGAGCCGATGATTCGGACGGACCGGGCCCCTTCGACTCCCGCAGCCGTGGGCGCTTACCCCGGGATGCCCTACGCCGTGACGGTGGATGAGCAAGGCGATGAGCTCATCAGCATCGTGAGCAAGAAGGCCGAGGCGGGCTATATCCTGGCGCGGGACGGCGAGGAGAGCATGAAAGCGCTGGAAACCATCCGCATCCCCGGCTACCGGGGCAAGACCGTGCGGGCCTTCGAGGTGGCCGGCGACAGCATGCAGCCGACCATCAGCCAGGGCGATTTGGTCATTGCCTCCTTCACGGAGCGGCTGGATTTGATCCAGCCCAAGCACGTGTACGTGGTGGTGACCCACGACCGGCTCATGGTGAAACGGCTGCGGGGCCCGGTAAAGAAAAACGAGCCCATCGAGTTGATTTCCGACAACCGGTTCTACGACTCGTTTTTCCTGCCGCAAAAAGACTTGAAAGAGTTGTGGCAGGTGCAAGCGGTGCTGACGGGCAGCATCCCGGCCAACACCAACGAGGCCTTTAACCGGATGCTGGTGCTGCTGGAAATGCTGGCCCACGACTCGCAACACCTGCGCAGCATCCTGCTGGACGTGGCGGCCCGGTATGACGTGAAATTGATACCCGAAGCGGCCTAGGGAGCGCACGCTCCCATCCGGGCTCCCAACAGAAATAATTTCTCCCTTTTTATTCACGCAATAAGCTGCGCAATAGTTAGTTAAAAAGTCAAATTAGGGGCACGTTCTGGTTCCGTCCAGACCGCCAGTTTGCAAGAAAAGGCCCTGTAAGTATCTCACTTACAGGGCCTTTTTCTTTTACCAAATAGTTAGGGGACGCCACAGGGGACAGATTTAACACCTATTCCCGCGTTGCTACTAGCAGCGAACACAAACGCTGCTCCCGCTTTCTAGAATCGATTGGCGGTTGGTTTCCGCCGAGGGGACAAGACCAGGGGACAGATGCGCGGCCCGTTTCCTTTTCGGGAACGGGCCGTTTTTGTTGGTGAGGCGCATAGTGGTCTCATGCTTCCGCTATGCTTCCGCTATGCTCGCGCTACGGCAGCGGTGCTCAGGCGGCGCGGCGTAGCGGCGGGTTGAGCGCGGCGGTTACCTCGTGTTCGTCGAGGCCGGTGTGGTGGCAGAAATCGGCCACGGTGAGCAGGGCCCCGGCGGGCTTGCCGGCGGCAGCGCGGGCCTGGCGCAGCAGGCGCTTGGCCGCGTCGTAGCTCCGCCCAGTCAGGGCAGCCACGTCTTTGGGATAAATGCAGATTCGGAGCGGGGGCATGTGAGGGCAGAATGGGGCAAGCGGGGCACTGCGAAGATAATTCAGGGCAAGGCCCCGCTAGCTTCGTTCCATGAAAAATGCAATTAGGCAATTCGGAACTTTGGTGGCGGCGGCGGGACTCTTGGCGGGGCCGGCGCGGGGGCAGGAAACGG
>JANPOR010000460.1:0-1936 GCA_031428075.1 Hymenobacter sp.
CGCTAACCTGCGCGTCGGCCAAGTCGGCAAAGACGGGCCAGTTGCGGGCTTCGGGCTCCTCCGTTTTGAGGCGGGACCACTGGCACCCAAAACCTTTAGTCGGTTTTCAGCCTGGGTATTGTCGTCACACCCGCCGCGCCGGCTGAGCGAGAGCCGGGCCTGGACCTTGTGCAGCAGGGCTTTATAGGCGTTGCTCATGTACTGTCCACCCCGGTCGGAGCGGACAATAAAGTCCGGAGCCGGCCGCTAGGCGAGCAATCCTTGTAAGGTACTGTTGTACAAGGCTTTGGGCATATCGGCGCGTACTTGCCACTCCACCACCTGCTTGGTGCAGGCGTTCTGAAAGGCGCAGCGGTGTGCCCAGGCGCCGCTGGCCAGCGGTAGGCAGGTGATATCGGACACCCACACCCGGTTGGTTTGGGGCGGATGAGGTTGGTCCAGCAGTAAATTGGGGGCGCAGCGTTGTCCGTGGGTCGAATCAGTGGTACGCGGGGTGGAGGCTTTGGGCTGTAGGGCTTTACGGCCGTGACGGCGCAACGCCGTACGCAGGGGCTGCCGGCTCACGCGGTGGCTCTTTTCGCGTAACTCGACCCGGAGGCGGCGGGTGCCGTAGCGGCGCTTGTGGTCGTCGAACGCGGCCAACATCGCCGTTTCCCGGGCGGGCTCCGCCTTTTTCACCGCGCCATGCCGCCAAGCATAGTAGCGGCTGGGTACGACCCCAAGCACCTGGCAGAACTGCCGGATGGAATAAGTAGCTCGCTGATTACTAAAGAACTGAAGCGTGTTCACGGAGCCGGGTGCTGTGAGAAGATAGCGACGGCTCTTTTTAACATGGCCAGCTCTTGCACCTGTCGCCGCACCTGCGCCCGCAAGGCTGTACCTCGGCGGCCTCCTGCGGGCAAGGGCTGCTGCGCCGCCTTCCCACTGGTAGAGTAGTCTCGCGTTGATGTTTAGCGCCCGGGCGGCGGCGGCTTCCGCTGGCCAGGCGCAGGGTTTCAACGCGGAAGACCGCGTCATAGCGCGGACGTTTCGAGGAAGGGGCTTTTTCCATGGGTTCGGGAAATTAACACCCGATTCCCTCCTGTTTCACGCGACCCTCTCAATCCTCCATTTTAACCTGGGGTCCGATGCCGAAACATGTTTTGGGAATGGTGGCTGCGTAACGATTACCCCTTTTGTCACGGCTACCTGCAAGTCCATGTCGGTGCTCATTACGCTACGACTAGTTCCACTGTGGGGTGCACCGGGATTTACAGTCCGGCTAAACAGCGGTTTGAATGACTTAATTCATTCGTTCTGCCTATTAAAGATTATTTCGATAAGCAAAGCAATACCCGCCTGAAGAACTTGGATGTACTCCCAAAAAAAGTCGTTTAGAAAGCCTAAGAGTCGATGTTACTTTTTGTACAATATTTATCATTTTTTATTGAACTCAATCTATCTAGTTCTCTGTTGAGCCCGTTCCCGCAAAATAGATGCGGGTCGCGCCCACGCCCCCGGGCTAAACGGAGGGCAGAACGAATGATTGATACATGTTTAAGCTATTAGGTTATGGGCTTCTGGCCGTCGTCACTTTAAGTGCATCATTTTTCCGGCCCATTTTTGCCGCAGAACGGGTAGGGGCCCTGGCTCCGCGGGCAGTTATCCGCCGAGTTGCCGCCCCCCGAGTTCGTGCGGTTATCGCTGCCCCCCGAGTTCGTGCGGTTACAGAACGTGTAGCCCACGGGCCTACGTATACGGTAACGGCCACCGCCTATGCTGCCGTGCTGGGCCAAACCGACGACGAGCCATTCGTCACGGCCGACAATTCCACCATTCCGTCGGACTATAGTAGCCGCCTCCGCTGGCTGGCCCTCTCGCACGACTTGCTCGCGCGCTGGGGCGGGCCCTTTGCCTACGGCGACCAAGTACGGGTGACGGGTCTCTCGTCTGCGCT
>JANPOR010000461.1:0-2785 GCA_031428075.1 Hymenobacter sp.
CACACGCTGGCCAGCGCCATCAACGGGCTGCTGCAGCGCGTCGAGCAGGCCGTGGCCCGCGAAAAGCAGTTTACGGCGGACGCCTCCCACGAGCTGCGCACCCCGCTCGCCGTGCTCAAAGGCACGCTGGAAGTGCTAATCCGCAAGCCGCGCACCAGCGCCGAGTACGTGGAGCACATCACGCTCGGTATCCGCGAAATTGACCGGTTGAATAAGTTAGTCGACCAGCTCTTGCTGTTGGCCCGGTTCGATGATCACGCCCCGAATCCCATCCGGCAGGAGGTCACGGTGCTCCGCAGCGTGCACCAAGTGCTGCACCGCCAGCGCTGGGACCTTAACGCCAAACGCATCCGCGTGGACGTGGCCGACGCCCAGACGCCGCCCATCCCCTCGGACCCGTACCTGGTGGATTTGATACTGGACAACGTGCTCAGTAACGCCGTCAAGTATTCGCCCGCAGGGTCGACCATCACCGTGGGCCTGGCCCGCGCCGGCAGTCGGCTGGTGTGCACCATCGCCGACCAGGGCATCGGCATCCGCGCCGAAGAGCTGAACCGGATTTTTGACCCGCTGTACCGGTCCGACGCACTGGCCCACAAGGAAATTGGTGGCACCGGGCTCGGGCTTTCCATCGTGGCCAAAGCCTGCGCCTTGCTCGCCATTGAGTTGGACGTGGCGAGTGAAGTGGGCCAGGGTACCACGTTCACGCTGCGTTTTCCGGTCGACGGGTCAGTTGTACGTTAAAAGCAAGACTTGTTCCTCAATAAGAAAACGGTGGTTTTCAAGCCGTACTTAGTGTCAGAAACGGGGGCTGCTGGAAGAATCCAAGGATACGGGCTTGGCCAAACCAAAAAGATTATTCAGGCGTCATAACCGGCTAAAATCTTTGACCATTTCTTGTTCGGAAACAAGTTTATCAGGTTGATAATCGGGGCAGTGATAAGGGAACCGTGAGGGTAACTACCGTGCCCCGGCCAAGGGCTGCGTCGAAGTATGCCTGTCCTCCCAGGTAGGCCAAACGGGTTTCGACGTTATGCAGGCCGATGCCCGCATCCGGTCGAAGGGCCGCCGGGTCGAACCCTACGCCGTTGTCCTCCACCATCACGGTCAATTCGTCGGCCCCGCGAACAATTTGCAACGTCATTTCACTAGCTTGGGCATGCTTAATGACGTTTTGAGTTAACTCCTGGATTGCCCGAAACAAGACACTTTCCATTAGGGGGGGCAATCGTTCCTCCAAGCCAAAGAGCTGAACCTCGGCTCGTAGTCCGCCGCTGGAGGACAGCTTCCCCAAGAAACTGCGCACGGCTGCCGCCAGCCCATACTTGATTAGGGCGTTGGGCATCAAGTCGTGCGAGATGCTGCGTACTTCCTGAAACGATTCATCGAGCATACTCAATGCGTTATCCAGCAGCAGGTGTTGGGGGGTAGGGGCAGTCAATTCCAAATCACGGCCTAAAGCAATTAGATTAAGACGGGCAGCGGCGAGTAACTGGCCCACGCCGTCGTGGAGGTCGGCCCCGATGCGACGGCGTTCCGCTTCTTCCGCTTCAAGTACCGCTGCGGCCCGTTGCTGCTGCGAAAGTTGCTGCTCCTGCTCCTGCTGCAGCCGCTGACGGAGGCGATGACGCCCGTAAAGCAGGAACGCCAGCCCAGTCAGTAGCAAGGCGACCGTTATACTGGCTCCCAGCTGCACATTACGGTGGCGAATAATCTGCTGCTGAATGCGTATTTGAGCGTCTTGCAAACGGTTTTTAGCCTGCTGGTTTTCGGTTTCATAGCGGATGTGCAGCTCCGCAATCTGATGCGAGCTGGCCTCGGTCAGTAGGGAGTCTTTCAGCGCGGCGAGCTGTTCGCCGAAGTTAGCGGAGGCCCGGTAGTCGGTCTGCGCGCGTGCGACGGCCGTTAGGCCAGCCAGCGCCGTGCGGGTAACCTCGCGGGTTTTAGTCTGTCGGCTTAATCGGTAAGCCTGCTGGAAATAGTCTCGCGCCAGGGCCGTTTGTTGGCGGTCGAGTGCCAGTTGGCCCAGGGCGTTGAGACTTGCAGCTTGGGTTGCAGAATCGTCTACCTGCCCGGCGAGCGCGAGGGCGCTAGTCAATGCCGTGGCGGCGGACCCGTACTGATGCCGAACTTCCAACACCCGTCCCAAACCAAGTTGCGCTTGGGCTTCGCCGTGCAAGTCGGCGTGCCCATGACTAACGCTGATGGCCCGCCGGAAGTACCGCAGAGCGGAGTCCGGCTGGGCTAGCTTATTGAATAGCTCGCCAATCGATTCGCAGGCCTGGGCTTCATTATGAGCGTCGACTATCCGGTTGGGAAGGCGCAAATAGCGCTGTTGGTAGCTCAAGGCCAAGGGATACTGACCCATCTTCTCGTACACGGTGCCCAGGGTAGCCAAATCAGTAGCGATGTTCTCCGTATTGGCAGGGCCCCGGCCGTAGCGCTGCCGTAGGCGTAGCGCCCGCACCAGATTGGTCGCGGCCAGCTCGTAGCGGCCTTGGTTCACCTGCGCTTCGCCCACGTTTGCGACGGCATTGGCTACCCCTTCCCAGTCGCCAAGCGCGGCGCGTTGCTTTCGACACTGCTCAAAGTCAGCCACGGCCGCGTCGGGGTGCCCGGTCATGTCATAAATAATACCCCGCAGGATGTAGGTTTTGGCCATGCCGCGCCGGAAGCGGAGGCGCTGACCCAGTGCCAACGCATCGGCAGCCAGTAGCAAGGCGCGGCGCGGGTGGCTGTCGCGGTTTTCCCACACCAACTCGTTGAGCGTATTGACCCGGTTGGT
>JANPOR010000462.1:0-28207 GCA_031428075.1 Hymenobacter sp.
ATACCCGGGCGGCAAGGGGCCCGCGGCGGGCCAGCCCGGCGGCCAGCGCCAGGGCCAACACCGCCCCAAGGGTGTCGCTAAATAAATCCGACCATTCGGCATGGCGGCCTTGGTGCATGGCGTATTGCAGGCCCTCAATGAGGGCCCCGAAGGCAATGCAGCCGGCCAGCACCAGGGCCCCAGCTTGTAGGGCCAGCACTGGCCAGCGGCGCTGTCGCCGCAGCGAAAACCAGCTTAATCCTGCCAGCACGGCAAACACGCCTGCGTGAGCAGCCGTGTCGAAGGAAAGCAGGTTCCAGGCAGGTGTGCGCGGCATGTCGGCAGCCGGCGTCAGAGTGAGCAGCAGCACCACGCCGGCCCACAGCAGGGGCAGCGCGGCGTAGGGCCGGCGGCCGGGGTACGACAAGTTCGTCACGGGGAAGCGCAGGATTATGCCCCCACCAGTTCGCCATAGGCGGCAGCGCTGAGCAGGCCCTCTATTTCGGCCGGGTTGGCGATGGACAACTTCACCATCCAGCCGTCGCCGTAGGGGTCGGAGTTCACGGTTTCGGGGGCGGCGGCCAGCTTGGCGTTCACCTCTAGCACGGTGCCGGTGAGGGGGCTAAACAGGTCGGACACCGTTTTCACGGCCTCCACCGTGCCGAACACATCGTGCTGGGCCACTTCTTTGTCAAGCGTATCGATGTCGACGTACACAATGTCGCCCAGTTCGCGCTGCGCGTGGTCGGTAATGCCGACGTAGGCAACGTCGCCTTCCACGCGAATCCATTCGTGGTCTTTGGTGTAGTGTAGGGTAGTGGGCAGGGTGGTGGGCAGGGTCATGTGGGGAGAATAAACGAATGAGTGAATGAGCAGGGACTCTTATTGACCCAAAAGTAAGGAAGCCAACGCGGGCGCTTGAGTGTATGACCGACTAAATATCAATTTTCCACCCATTGGTTACCGCTGCTCAATTTTTTACCCGTTCATTCACTGGGTAAGGCTGTAGCGCAGCATCAGGCCGCCCTCGGTGTTGGCGTTGCGGAAGGCATTGCTGACGCGGGGCGTGGTGATGGTCTGGGTAAAATAAAACTGAAGATTGAGGCGGGTGTTGAGCAAATAGTCGATGGTGGGGCGTAGCTGGAGCTGGCGCGAGCCGTTAGTAATCTGACTGATGGGGGCCCCGACGCTCGCTGGGTTACCCGGAACAGCGGCGGAGGGGTCCACCGAGTTGAGGATGCTGCGCTGGATAGTTACGTTGTCGTTGATGCTCAGGTCGAGGCGGGCGGTGAGGGCGTTTTTCAGCACCCGCTGCTCGCCGCCCACCCGGAAGGGCAGCTTCAGGCCCGTGGCCGCGTAGCCGAAACCTATCACTAGGGCCGTGGTGTGCAGCTCGGTGACCTGGGCGTTTGTGGTATTCAGGGCCAGGGCGCGGTCGGTACGGTACTCCACGCGTCCGGTTATCTTATTCAGGGTCTGGAAATTTACCCCAATCAGTGGGGCCAAGTGCTCTACGATGCTCACCTGTCCGATGACGTAGTAAGGAATGTACTGCCCGGTGCCGCTCACATGGTTGGGAAAGTCGTTGTATTCCTGGTCGTAGATGGTCGAAGTGGTGTAAGTGCCCACGCTGTAAGTCGAGTTGTAAGCGTGGTTGAGGGTGAACGATGCGAAGTAGTCACGGAAGAACGGCACCTGCGATAGCCCATTGTACTGGACGGTCCAGTTGGGGATGGGCAGCTGGTCGAAGGGGTTGAACTTGCCGGCTTTGTAGCCGTCCGAAGACCGGCCATGATAAGCGTCGAGGAAGGCTGGAATGAGCACGTCCTGCGAGTTGTAGCTGTAGACCCCCGGCCGGCCCGTCGCGGGGTCGACTTGCGTGTTGGCCGCCGCCAGTTGGTCGCGGATAACGCCCCGATTGGTCACGAACCGCGCGAAGGCTTTGGAAATCTCGCCATTGGCGCTCAAGTCGTTGAACAGCGTATTGATGGTAACGGTGCTGGTGCTGAACGAGCCCGAGCCCAACGACTGCCGGGGGGCCAGCACCTTATTGCCGGCGGCGTCGCGCAGTGGCTGCAGGGTCAGGCTGTCGAGCTCGTTGCGGTAGTACGATTCGTTGTTGCGCACCTTTTGCTGTCGGGCGTCGAGTTGGATGTTGAAGTCGCGAAAAGGCTCCAGGGTGGTGCGCAGGGTCAGGTTTTGGCTCAGCAGGTTGCTGAGCGGCGTATTCAGGTATTCGCTGCTGTTGGTGTACCAGCCGTTCTCGTTGGCGGTGGCGTAGAGGTCGGGCAAATTGTACTGCTGGCCAAGGACGAAAGGCAGGCCCGGGGCCCAGATGGGGTTAACACCGGCGGCCGTGGCGTACCGGTTCGTAAGGCCGAAGAAGCGCGTACCCGGCAGGTAACCCGGCAGCAGCGTGCCACTGGACTGGGCAAAAGTGAAATTGAGCGAGCGGGCCGTCATCAGGGAGCGGAGCACGGCCTTGACGGCGCGCACCAACACGGGGGTCGTGTCGCGAGGGGCCTCCTGGGTGGGCTTGGGCCGGGCGCCATCAGCCCCGGGCAGGGGCGGCGCCGGGCGCGGCGCGGGCGGGGGGGCGTTGTTGATGATGTTCAGAAACTTCACCTTGTTATAAAGCTTCACTAAGTCGATGCGACCGTTGGCACTCACCTCGCGGTTGTTCTGGATGGTGTTGCCCAAGTTGAGGCGGGTAGTCATGGTGTCTTGGGCCTCGATGCCGGTCGGCACCGGGTATTTGGGGGCGCGCAGGGCCGTGGAGGCGGCTTGCCAGGTGTAGTGGGCCGAGTAGCGGGCGTCGGCGCTGAGCCAGTCGGTGAGTGGAAATTTGTCGAGCGGTAAGCGGTAGGTGGCAGCCACCGTCTGGTTGAACAACGTGGTACGGCCCCCGGCCAGCAGGTTGTCGTGGATGATCTGCCGGTTGCGGATGGCCTCGTCGCTGGTACCCACCGAACGGCCCACACCTTCGTCGATGACGCCGCGGTTGGTGGCGGTGTAATCGATGGTGAAGGCCTTGGTCAGGGCCCAGCTCAGGTCGTAGATGCGATTAATATAAAACGCTTTCTGGTACACGCCCGGGATGCCAAACGTGCTGGGCACCTCACCAGGGTTCACCACCCGCTGCAAAAACCGCTCGTTGTAGCGCCGGTCCAGGTCGATGCGAAACGCGAAGCGCGAGGGCAACGGCGTAAAGTTCACCAGCTGCAGGAACTTCAGGTACGGGTTGTCAAGGGCCTTCACGTTGGCAAAGGGCGTGTAGTTCTTGGGCGTGGTCTGGAAGGTATAAGCCGCCGCCGCCGTGAAGGAGCGGGTATAATCGCTCTCGGTGCGTACGTCGGAGTGGCGACGCTCGGCAATGGAATAGCTCAGGGCCACGTTCTCGACGTCCCAAGGGCGGGGCTGGCGCGGAGCGAGAACGGCAGCGCCGCCAGCGGGCGGGGCCCCCACCACGCGCTCCTTGCGCACGTTCAGCAGCGAGAGACTGCGGGTGGTGGTCTGGTCAATTACCTTTTTACGGTATTCGGCCCGGGCCTCGGGGTCCGTGAACTTCTCCAGGCTCTGGCTCAGCTTGGTGTCAGGGTCGAGGGGATCGTATTGGGGCGAGCGGCGCTCGGTGCCCACTTGCAGCAGTACCGGCACGCGCAGATGCAACAGGGGGGGCAGCAGCCGATCGGCGGCAACGGTGGCGTTCAGGTCACCGCGCATCACATCGTCGAGCGAACGCTGTTGGGACTTGTCCTGCAAGCCGCCGAATCCCACGCTGGTGTAGCTGCCGGTGGCCGTCACGATGGCCAGGTCGGCCAATTTCACGTTCAGGCGGGCGTTGGCGGCGTAGCCAGCGTCCTTCTCAAAGCCAAACACGCGTAGCTCGTCGGCCCATAGGTTCACGCTTTTGTTGCCCACGTCGGCCGTGGTCGGGTTCAGAATGCCGATCATGCAGCCCTGCACGTCCGAGAGTTCGGGGGTACCCACCACCGTGATGGTGGCCCCGCTGGGCAGTGTCACGGTGTAGGGCAACACATAGTTCGGGTTCGGCTGCTTGTTGCGGGCGGACTTGGCATCGATAAAATCCTGAAACGAGACGTCGATGTTATTCGCGTCGGGCCACACCTCGGCTTGAGTACTCTGGCCGGCTTTGGTCAGCGTGAGGGGCAGCGCGTACTCGTAGTAGTTCTGGGTATAGTCGGTACCAAGGCGCACGAAGGCCCGTACGTCGCCGTCGTGCACGCTGGGGTCATCAGAGTCACCGTGCAGGTACATGCGCAGGCGTTTGTAGCGCAGCATGTTCACCGTCAAGTTTTTGTAAGCTGCCTTCGCGTAGCCGTCGCGCAGACCCGTCACCGACAGGCGCAGGCTCTGCTCGTTCTGGATGCGGGCCACGGCCGAACTGCCGTACT
The DNA here is from genome assembly GCA_031428075.1 of Hymenobacter sp. Taxonomy (GTDB): domain Bacteria; phylum Bacteroidota; class Bacteroidia; order Cytophagales; family Hymenobacteraceae; genus Hymenobacter. Next base: position 4,395 of record JANPOR010000462.1, read on the forward strand.
CGGTGTCACGCGTGATGTTGGGTGGCGTCACATAGGGAATGCCACCGGGCGTGGCCGACTGGCCGTTTTCCTCGATGCTCACCGTCGAGATGCTGAAGGCGTCGGCGTCGGTGAGCACGTTGCTCGGCAGGTCGTTCTGGCTTTGGGAAATGCGGTAGTTGTAGCGCCGCCACTGGTTGGCCACGAACTGCGGCTGCACCAGACGCAGCACCACCGGCTGCTGCCACCCGGTCATGTACATCCGAATGAAGCGGATGGACTTGTAGCCGAAGTCCGTCCGGCTCGTCACCCCGTTCACCACCGTGCGGCCGGGCTGGCGAATGGGGATGCGGAATTGATACCAGCTCACCGGGTCGCCGTTCACGGTATTGGTCACCTTATCGATGATGTAGTTCTGGCCCACTTGCAGCGCGTTAGAACTGTTGGCCGGGCCCAGCGGGAGGTTATACTCGTAGTACCGTTCCACGTCCTGCACCACGTTGTCGCGGTTCAGGTCTTCCTTGTCCGGGTAGGCCGTCGAAGTGAGCCGGCTGTTTTCAGGCGAGTTGTTTTCGTAGCCGTTGTAGTTCTTGTAGCGCCCCAGGATTTTGACGTTGTTCTGGTCGTAAATCGGGTCGAGGTGGTAGAGGAAATCGTCGGACGACGGGTCGGCTAGGCCTGCGTACTTGGGGCCGTACTGCGTCTGACTCCTTTCGCCTGCGTCGTTCAGCCCGTCGAGGCCCACGTCCTGGGCGGCGCGCCCGCCCGGGGCCCCGCTGAAGGCATCGGTGAGGAACTGCTGCCGGCTCACCCGGCCCCAAATGGTTTTGCGCACCTGCCCGGTGGTATCCACTTGGTCGGGCGTGGGCAGGCCGTTCTCGAACTCATGCTGGTTATTGTCGCGCAGCAAGTCTTCGCTCACATTGCCCAGGTTGATGACCAGACGGCCCCCGGTGGTATTGTTGGCGGGCGTATTGCGCGGGTCGGGGTCCGAGTCGTTCACCACCCCTTTCGGTGTCCCGATGAACGGGTCCATCATCCAGAACTCCAGGTACTCGATGTTGGCGTTGTCGAAGTCGGTGTCGAAAGTGATGGCCCGCGAAATACCCGCGAAACGGTTTTCCGGCAGGTTGCCGGCTCCGTTAGTCAAGAAGTGGCGGCCATCGTTATCGATGTTAGGCGTATAGTTGTAGGGCCCCCGCTCGCCGGGGAAGTACGCCATGTCGAAGGTGTATTCGTAGCCGTTGCCGGTGGCCCCCAGGTCTTTGTTAGGAAACACCTCGTTGCGCGGAATGCCGCGGGTGTAGTGGTTGCTAAGGGCGGCGTCGCCGATGGCAATGTTGGCTGGTACGCTGGGGCCCCCGGTATAATAGGTCTGGTCCACGGTGTACCAGGCCAGCTTGGCGCGGCGGTAGTTCACGCTCAGGTCGGAGGCCATGGAAACGGGCGAGGGCGTGGCAGCCAGGCGCCACGCCGGAACGGCCGCCAGGCCCCCCAGCGTGTAGGGCGTACGGGCGTTCTCAAAGTCGTCGAGGTAGCTCACCCCATTCTCGCCGCGGCCCAGCTGCGATTGACCAGCCAACAGCTTGGCAAATTCACCGCTGAAGGCAATGGTCGAAATTTCCTTGGTGGAATAAAACGGCAGCCGGTCGAGCAGCTTGGTCAGCACCCGGCTGTCCTTGCGGATGCTACCATCGAGGCCCACGATACCGTTGTTGGCCGGCTCGTCGCCGATGTTCACGCGGTTGATGCCGGGGGCCTGGTTTTCGAGCAGGTACAGGGCTGTGCCACCCAGGGTCGCGTCCGGGCTCAAGCGATAGTCGAGGCGGGTGCCCAGCAGGCGGCGTGGCTGCACCTGCACAAGGGCATTTTTCTCGAAGGTCACCCGCAGCTCGTTGGCCGAGGCCAGGTACGACGGATTCAGAATTTTCACCTTCGCCTGGTCGTAGAACACTTGGTAATCCACACCCTCTGTGAGCAGCGTGGAGCCCGAAAACACCCGCACCGAACCCTGCGCTATCCCGATACCGGGCAGGCTAACTTCATCGGTGCTAGACCCCTGATATCGCCCGCGCAGGTAAAACTTGTCCTTTTCCTGGCGCTGCTGGGCGTCGCTCTGGGTTTGGTTGTAGAGTTCCGAGTATACGTATTTCTGTAACAGCGTCCGCTCGGCGGGCCCGTTCGTACCGGTGGTATCGAACTGCGCCCGCAGATAGTCGCCGAAAGGCTGCACGCTGGGAAAGATGATCTTGCCCAGCTCAGGATTGACGGTAACCCCGGGGAAAAAGTCGAAGTTGCCGTCGGGGTTGCGGTCGTTGTTGGAGTTCACGCGGTCCAGGCCCAACACCTGAATCAGAGGTACATTCCGGATTTTGGCCCCTTCCTTGAGCGAAATCAAGTCGACACCCGTCACGTCGTCTTTGTAGATGAGCTGGAGTTGGAAGTTGTCGCGATTGAGCTGGGTGGTGTTCAGGGAATAGATGTTTTTCATCATCAAATCCCAGGTCAGCGAGTTGCGCGTGGAGGGCCCCGGGGGCACCAACGGGTCGGGGCGGGCCTGGGGCAGCACGGCCACGCCGGGGTTGCTGGCGCGCAGCAGCTTGAGGAACACCACCGCGTCCGGAGCCACGCCGGTGTAATCCTGCGAGGTTTCACCCACCTTGTAGGTCCGGCCGTTGTAGATGTAGGAGTAGCCCACGCCCAGCACTTGGTCGGGCAGCAAGGCCGTGTTCAGGGACAGGTACCCCAGCTCGGCGTTGAAGGTGTACTCGCCGGGGTCGAGCTTGCGGGCGCGTACCCGCTCGTAGTCGAGATTTTTGGCCAGGCCCAGGCTGCCGAGGTAGGAGTCGACCGTCAGGTCGTTGCGCGACTGCGCCCCGGCGGCCACGAGCTGGGGGTACTCGCGGTTGGTATTGTTGGCGGCCGGTGTGCGGGCGCTGGGGTTACGGCCCGCGTCGAAAAACTGCTGTTGGTACACCCGCAGCGGCTCGGCGATGTCCATCAGGGCCACTACGTTGCGCAAGCTGGCGGTGGTGCGGTTGTCGTTGGTCACGTACACCTCCAACTGGGTGATTTGCACGCCGCTTTGCACGGTAGGCAAGTTGCGCAGGGCCTGGTCGTAGCGCTCGCGAAAGAAGTGCGACAGGAAAAAGTGTTTATCCCGTTCGTACTGGCTGGCTTTCAGCTCGAACTGCCGGCTCTGGGCCCCGTTCTGCACCCGCACTTCGTCGGCGGTGCCGCGCACAGTGGCGGCCACGGCCGTCACGCCCAACCGCCCGAACTGCATCTGAGCCTTCACCCCGAACAGGTTCTGGCCGCCCTGCACCAGCGAGTTGCCCAGCGGTAGGCTCACGTTGCCGAGGTCGAGCTTGCGCAGGATGTCGGTTTCCTGGCCCGCGTAGTCGAACTTCATCTGATTATCAAAGTCGAACGAGGCCTTGGTGTCGTAGTTGAACGCCAGCTTGAGCTTGGTGCCGACCTGCCCGGTCAGGTTCACGTTCATGCTCTGATCGAAGATAAAGTCGCCCGTGCGCTGCTGGCGCAGGGTCAGGGCCGGGTTTTCGTTTACGTTGAAGCGCGCCCCGGCCTTGATGGTGACGGAGCCCGCCGGGCGGATGTCCACGTAGCGCCCGCCGAAGATGTGGTCGCCCACCGGCCCCAAGTCAATCTTCGGAATCAGGCGCTGGGCCTGCGGGGTGCCCGCCTTGGCGGGGGCCCCCACCACGCCGCCCCGGGCCCGCTCGCGGTAGTAGTTGCGGATGGCCTCGCGTTCCCGAAACTGCTCGTACTCCTGGCGCGTGAGCCGGCTCGGGTCGCGGTAGTCGATGTCGGGACCCACCTTTTCCTGCACGTCGAAGTGCTGGAGGCTGTCGTCGACGTCTACCTGCAGCTTCACGTTCGGAGGCACGGGCAGCACGAGCGGCGAGCGGTGGCGCTCCGGGCCAAACGGGCTGCCCGGCCGGTCACGCGGGGCCACCCGGGGCCGGCGGCTGGGCCGGTACACGGTGTCAGCTGGGGCGCGGCGCCGGGCATCGGGCGCCCCCCCCCGGTCCAGCCGCACCGCTAGAGGCCAGGCACGGGCCGGGGAACGGGCCAACGGGCTGGCCTGCGCCCACCACGCCAGCAACGACGCCACCACAACCACCGAAGGAGAAAGTAATTTACGACCGGATTTCAAGCGGAATACAGGTTGGCAGCGGCCTCGCCCGGCGAACCGGCAGCCGCAGGGGCCCCAGCTCGCCGCGGCGGGCAAAAGAGTAATTGTCCACGCAATTATCCACCAGGCACCGCGCCGGGCGGACGGCCTGCCGCCGGCGGCCACCCGCGACAAAGCGCCCCGGGGGCCTAGTGCGATTTCAAAGCAAACTTAATCATTTCCTCTACCGTCAGGCCAGGGCCGTGCTTTTGGGCAATCTGGTCCAGGTTCTTCTCGGCGGCGGCGCGGGCAAAGCCCAGCGTTACCAACGCCTGCAACGCTTCGGCGCGCTGGGTATTGTGCTGGCGGGCCAGCGGCACGGTGTCGACGCCGGCCTTGGCCAGCAGCTCATCTTTGCGGAATTTGTCGCGCAGCTCCAAGATGACGCGCTGCGCCGTTTTAGGCCCCACGCCCTTGATGCTTTGGATGGCGCGCACGTTTTCGTTCACAATGGCGTCGCGGATTTCGCCCACGCTCAGGCTGCTCACCATCACGATGCCCGTGCCCGGCCCGATGCCCGACACCGAAATCAGCTGCATGAACAGCGCTTTTTCGCTGGGGTCGAGGAAGCCATAGAGCGTCTGCCCGTCTTCCTTGATGTGCTGGTAAGTGTAGATTTTGGCGGCCGTGCCTTCGGCCGGCAGCTTGGAGTAAGTGGCCAGCGAAATGCGAACTTCGTAGCCCACGCCGCCCAGGTCCATAATGGCGAGTGTGGCGTCTTTGTAGGCCAGCTTGCCGTCGAGGTAAGCAATCATAGGAGCGGTAGAAGTGGAAAGAAAGGACCCGGCAAAGGGTTTTTCGCATTCCAAATTTACTGGCTTTTGTGCAAAGTCCGGGCGGCGGGCAAGCCGCTACCAGCGGCGGCCCGGTACAGAACGTTGCCCCGGCTCAACGACTACAGACGGAAGTGCGGTATGGGTACCGCACGGGCACCGTAGATGAAGCAAAAACTCTTTTCGTCAAAGAAGTCCTGCCAATGCCCACTTTATCTTTGACGTAAGCGCGTTTGGTTTGTCCCCCGGCCTACGGGTTTCGCTAAAAAGAGAAACCCCGACGTTAGGTAACGCCGGGGTTTCAGAAGTACAGGGGTTTCAGTGCAACCCTCTACTTCAACTCAAATGAAAAGAGGCAGCGCGAATAGATTACTGCAAGATGTTAAAAAGAACATCTTTTTGAGATTTGCAGGTGGGATAGGTGAGGCCCTTTGGGCTTTCTTACTCCGGCAGCTGGCAGGGGGTCGGGCCGGAAGGTTTGGCCCTTTGTTTGGTGATGGCACAAACGTAGCGCCTCCAACTCACCTGTTATCACCATTGTTTGCGGCTTTGTCAACCTTGGTACGCTCCAGTGAATCGGTTAAAAGACGCTGCCGCATGACTCGCAACCGGATCGTTCACTTCTAAAACGCTAAGATGCGCCGCTACATCCCTTTGCCGCCCGACTGCGCATCGACCACGGCGATGGCGGCGATGTTCACGATGTCGCGCACCGAGGCCCCGAGTTGCAGGATATGTACCGGCTTGCGCATCCCCATTAGCACCGGGCCAATGACCTCAGCACCGCCAATTTCTTGGAGCACCTTATAGGCGATGTTGCCCGACTCCACGTTGGGAAACACCAGCGTATTGGCCCCTTTTTCGGCCAGCGGGCTGAAACCGTAGTGCTCCTGTAGCAGGCGCGGGCTCAGGGCCACGTTGGCCTGCATTTCGCCGTCGATGAGCAAATCGGGGTAGCGCAGCTTGGCCAACTCGGTGGCGCGGCGGGTTTTTTCGGGCAGCGCGCCTTGGTTCGAGCCAAAGTTGGAGTAGGAGATGACAGCGATGCGCGGCTCAGCATCGAAGAAGCGCACGGCGCGGGCCGTAAGGCCGATAATCTCCACCATCTGCTCGGCCGTGGGGTCGATGTTCACCGTCGTGTCGGCGAAAAAGTAGGGGCCCCTCTTGTGCTGGATGATATACATCGACGACACCCGCTTTATACCGTCTTCGGTGCCAATTACTTGCAAGGCCGGGATGATGCTCTTGCCGTAGTCTTTGGTGAGGCCCGTGATGCAGGCGTCGGCCTGGTCGGTTTCGAGCATCATGGCGGCGAAGTAATTGCGTTCGCGCATCAGGCGGCGGCCTTCGTAGAGCGTCATGCCGCGGCGCTGGCGCTTCTGGTACAGCAGCTGAGCGAACTCGGCGCGGCGGTCTTCTTCATTTAGAATATTGATAATTTCGCAGCCTTCTAGGTCGATGTTGTTGGCGCGGGCGATTTCTTCAATCTTCTCCTGGGGCCCCAGCACGATGGGCCGGGCAATGCCTTCGTCGCGCAAAATCTGCGCCGCTTTCAGCACCTTGTAGTTATCACCCTCGGCAAACACCACCCGCTTGGGCCCCGACTTGGCGGCGCTCGTGATGCGGTTCATCAGCTTCTGGTTGCCGCCGAGGCGGGCGTGGAGTTGCTCGGCGTAGGCCGCCCAATCTTCGATGGGCAGACGGGCCACGCCGCTTTCCATTGCCGCGCGCGCCACCGCCGGACTGATGGTAGTGATGAGGCGCGGGTCGAGTGGTTTGGGAATGAGATAAGTACGGCCAAAAGCCAAGGTGTTGTCGCCGTAGGCACGGTTAACCATGTCGGGCACGGGCTCGCGGCTCAGTTCGGCCAAGGCCCGCACGGCGGCCAGCTTCATGGCCTCGTTGATTTCGGTGGCCCGCACGTCCATCGCTCCCCGAAAAATGTAGGGAAAGCCCAGCACGTTGTTCACCTGATTAGGGTGGTCCGAGCGGCCGGTAGCCATGATGAGGTCGGGCCGGGTGCCCATGGCCAAGTCGTACTCGATTTCTGGGTTGGGGTTGGCCAGCGCAAACACAATGGGGTCGGGGGCCATCGTGAGCAAATATTGTGGCGGCAGCACATTGGCCGCCGACAAGCCCAGGAACACGTCGGCCCCCACCATCGCCTCGCCTAAATTATTGAGTTGGCGCGTAGTGGCAAACTGCATCTGGATGGGAGCCAGGTTGGTGCGCCCCGCGTGAATGAGCCCGTCCTTGTCGAACACCACCACGTTTTCCTTCTTCAGCCCCAACGCCAAGTACAGGCGCAGACAGGAGACGGCCGCCGCCCCGGCCCCGCTTACCACCAACTGAATTTCGTCAATCCGCTTGCCCACCACTTCGAGCCCGTTGAGTAGCGCGGCCGCCGAGATGATGGCCGTGCCGTGTTGGTCGTCGTGCATCAGCGGAATGTTCATCTGCTCGCGCAAGGCCGTCTCAATGTGGAAGCACTCCGGGGCCTTAATATCCTCCAGATTGATGCCGCCAAAGGTGGGCTCCAGGGCCTTCACGATGCGAATGAACTCGTCGGGGTCGGTGGCGTCAATCTCGATGTCGAAGCAATCCAGGCCCGCGAATTTCTTGAACAGTACGCCCTTGCCTTCCATCACCGGCTTGCTGGCGGCGGGCCCAATGTTGCCCAGCCCCAGCACCGCCGTGCCGTTGCTGATGACGGCCACTAGGTTGCCTTTGGCAGTGTACTTGTACACGTCGTCGGGGTTGGCAGCAATGGCCAGGCAGGGCTCGGCCACGCCCGGCGAGTAGGCCAGCGCTAAATCGAGTTGGGTACTCATGGGCTTGGTAGGCACTACTTCAATCTTACCCGCCGGGGCCTGCGAGTGGTAGTTGAGGGCGTCCTGCCTGTTGATTTTCAGCATGATGTAAGCTCTAGAAAGAGAAACGGCCACGCGAACAGCGCAGCCGACGGGGCAATATTAGCGGTGGGCAAAGTTACCAGATGCAGGCTTAGCTCTGCCTCGTGCGCGAGGATTGACCAAATCAGTTGAAGCCTCGGCGCAACGCGCAGGCGGCCGAAGCAACAACTTTTTGGCATTTAATATTTATCGCTGAATTATTTGAGAGATACCTGGGCAATAACATGACTTGGCCAGCACAACCCCCAACCGTTGGCGTTTACCAATTCATAATTGCTTCATCTCCCCACCCATCTTTAACCACACTTTATGCACAACAACCTCTTAGCTTACAGACTACTGTCTATTTTTAGTGCAGGCCTTCTCTTTACTTTCGGTTGCAGCAAAAAGGACTTAGAGCCTACTCAAAGCGCTGGCATTAGCTCGGTGCAGCAGGCCCCCCAGGCTGATGCTACGGTGCGGCTGCGCGCTAAAAACTACATCATCATTGCTTCCGGCGACCAGTTGCCGTCCGACATCGAGGGCCAGACCAAGTCGGCCAATGGTGTCATGACCGGCCTGATTAGGGCAACAGGCGTGGCCACGGCCGCTTCCGATGACCCGAATTTCGGCGTCAATGCGGCCAAAATTGCGGGCGTACGCTCGGTCGTGCACGACTTCACTTACCAAGGGGTTGACTTGCAGAAGGAGCGCACCATAGAGGCAGCGTCGGACAACGTGAACCCGCCGAGCACCGGCGACAGCAACCCCTTATTTCCACTTCAATGGGGCGCCACTGCCATTCACGCCCCCAAGGCCTGGAACACCGGGGCCCTCGGTGAGGGCGTGCTTGTGGCCGACTTGGACACCGGGTTTGAGTTGATGCACCCCGATCTACAGCCGAATATTGCGGGCAGTTATTCCTTTGTGCCCGGTGAGGGTGCCCAGTTCTCTGGGACCGGCTTCAGCCACGGCGCGCACACGGCCGGCACCATCGCCGCGGCGGACAATGGCATCGGGGTCATCGGGATTGCACCAAAGGCGAAGCTATTGTTGGTAAAAGTATTATGTGATGCGGGCTCCGGCTCTTTCTCTTGGCTGATGAGCGGCACCGTGTACGCGGCTCAGCACAATGCTTCCGTCGTCAACATTAGCCTATGCACTGCACTGCCGCGCAACGGCAAGTACCTGGACGATAACGGCATGGTAATTAACGATACCAAGGCTACCCAGGAGTTATTGGTCGCCCTCAACAAGATGACGGCCTACGCAACCAAGCAAGGGGTGACCCTCATCGCCGCGGCCGGCAACGACGCCAACAACGGCAACCAAGACCAGTCGCTGGTGCATATTCCGGCGGATGCAACGGGCGTCATTTCCATTTCCGCCACGGGTCCGCTGGGCTGGGCGAAGGCCCCGCTGACCACCAACCTGGACCGGTTTGCTTCTTATTCCAATTACGGCACGCCGGCCGTTGCTTTTGCCGCTCCCGGTGGCGATTTTTCTTACTACTACACCAGCCCGACCGAAACCGCCACGATCATTGGCATAACGCGGCCCGTTTGGGTGTTTGACTTGGTCTTGAGCACGGGTAGAATAACCAACGGGAAAGCGGGTTACACCTGGGCAGCGGGCACGAGCATGGCGGCACCTCACACCTCCGGTGTCGCAGCCCTCATCACCGGTAAAAACGGCGTGCACATGGACCCAACTCGTGTTGAGGCGGTCCTGCGGGCTTCTGCTGATGACTTAGGCAAACCCGGCCGCGACGCATATTACGACGGACGTGTGAATGCCTCCCGCGTGGTATCGCAAGCCCTCTAGCCTTACTAGCAGTCTCATCGAGAGCCCTTTTCGGGACAGGTATTCACGCCTGGATCGAAAAGGGCTTTTTTGTGTCTGTATTGTATGAGCGTGGGCAATTATGCAGCGGATTCATAACTTGTGTTACAAACATCTTCAGCACTTATACATAAGGCCACCTGGCAGTTATAGCAGCGCAAACGTCTCGTAATGCGAACTCTGTGGTCCGCATCGCCGCGCTGGCGGCCATTAAATGCCACAAACCGCAATTTTTGCCATACCCGACCTGCCTACCCGCTCAGAAACCGAACTAGGATGGATTAACAATAGTCTCAGTTTTGCACTAGTAGCCGCTGGCCCAACTTCACATCGTCCGAAGCCAAGTGGTTGAGTTGGCGCAGCGCTGCTACGCTCACCCCGAAGCGGCGAGAGATATTGAAAAGTGTGTCACCGGGCTGCACCAAGTGCGTTTTACGGCCTAAATCAAGCCGACTGGCCACAGTCGTTTCATGACCGGCAAGGGGGCCGAAACGCAGGCGCTGGCCCGCTTCCAGGGTTTCCCCATCGAGGTGGTTCCAAGCCATAACCTGAGCCACGCTCACGCCATGGGCGTGGGCCAACTTAGTCAGGTTATCACCTTTCTGCGCTACGTAAACCGCTGGTGTTGACGAGTTATTTCTGACTAGTGGAGCCGCGGATTGAGATGAGGCTTCGTCGGGGACCCGGTGCGTTTTGGGCGTGGGCTCTGCCGCAACAGCTAAAGCGGCATCGGAAACGGCTGCAACCGGAGCATCGTTGTTGGGTGCTTCGGTTGCAGCCGTTTCGGCCTGGGTGGCAACTGCGACGGTTTGCATTTCGACTTGTTTGCGCAAGGCCAACGCCGCTGTCGCCTTGGCAAGAGCGGCGGCCTGCACAGCGGCTATCCGGGCCCCGGCGCGCTGAGCGGCTTCTTGGCGCTGGCGCAAATATGCCAGATGGGCGGCCTGCTGTTGCTCCTGCGCAACCACAGCGGCCACGCGGGCTACTTCTTGGGCGTTGGCCGTTGCGAGGGCTTGGCGGGCAGCCACCTCCTCTGCCGAGGGCAAGGTCTGGATCGGACGGGGAGCGGGCGGTACTGCGGCCACCGCCGCACGGGCCGGTGCGGTCGGCACCGGTAATAGAACCACTAAGGTACGGCCGGGTTTCAGGGCCTGCCTTTTGGCTAAATCATTCCAGCGGCGTATCTGGGCCGGGCTCACGTCGAACCGCTCAGCTAAGCCAGCGACGGTCTCACCCCGGCGCACCTTGTGGTGCAAGCGACGGATGCGCGGCGCGGGGGCCTCATCATCGGTCCCTAGCGCAACAGCTAGCGCAGTGGAGCCCCAGGATTCTACGCCATCGAGACGGGGCGGCAGGGGCGTCAGCGGCTGGGGCAGGGCAGTCAGCGGCTGACAAAAGGCCAGCAGTGTGGCCCGATCGGCGTCGCCAAAAGCGGCACGGGCCGCCGTCGGATAGCGCACCACATAGGGCCGGTAACCAGCCGGCAGTCCCGACCGAAACAACTCAGGGTTAAAACGGGCGAGGTACGTCGAGTCGGAGTAGCCACAGGCACGGCTCAAGCGACGTAAGTCGAACGCCTGGCCGCGCAGGCCCAGTGTATCAAGGGGTTCAGTGCATTGGTAGGCCAGCTTGTCTGAGCGCAAACCGTGCTGCTGGGCGTACTTCATGCTGTACATGACAGCTGTGAAGGTTGGTACGTAATTGCGCGTTTCGGCCGGCAGGTACGGGTACAAATCCCAGAAATTCTTCTTGCCAGTGCGGCGCATTACGCGCTGCATGCTGCCCGCACCCCAGTTGTAGGCAGCCAGCACCAGCTCCCAGTCGTGAAATACGTCGTGGAGATAGCGCAGATGCTTGCAGGCAGCCTCGGTGGCCTTTTCTGGGGCCATTCGCTCGTCGATCCACTCGTCGCGCCGAAGGCGCAGGTCACCAGCTGTGGGACCCATAAACTGCCAGAGCCCGGTGGCCCCCACCGACGACTTGGCCGTCGGGATCAATGAGGACTCTACCACTGCCAAATACTTCAGGTCAGTGGGCAGATTGTACTGGGCCAAATACTTCTCAAACAGTGGGAAATACAAATTTTCCCGTTCCAGCACCCGCTGCGTATAGTCCCGCTTGCGCACCGTGAACAAGTTGATGTAAGCCATCACCGCGTTATTGAACTGATGCGGGGCATCGGTTTCGATGCAGCTCATCCGGTCGCCGACCAAGTCGCGCACGGTGGGCGGGGTGTGCAGCCATGCCAGCCGCACCGAATCAATTGGCGCTGGCGCGGCGGCCAGCGGATCGGACGGTAGTAGCAACGTCGGCACCTGAGCAGTGTCGGCGGCCAGGGGCTGCAAATGCTGAGCCCGGGCGGCTAAGGGAGCGGCCAAGGGTAGCAGTACGGCCAATTGCCGCCATAAGCGGCCAGGCCGGGGAGCCGGGATACGTCCTTGCTTCATAAGTCCGAAGGTAGAAAAAAACGCCGTAAATCCCAGCGTTTTTCCTGAAGTATTACTTCAGCCGGGTTTCACAAAGCATTCACTTACCGACTGAAATCTTCCTGTCTACGCGAATGACGCCGTGGTATTAAGCTTCGGCTTGGGTCGGTACTAGTTCGGTGGCGAAGGCCAGCAGTTCGGCTTCACGGAAGGCCCCGGCCATCACCTGCAAGCCCATCGGCAGGCCGGCCGCGTCCTCGCCCATCGGTACCGAAATGGCTGGCACACCCGCTAGCGAGGCCTGCACGGTGAAGATATCAGCCAAGTACATGCTGACTGGGTCTTGCTTTTCGCCGATCCGAAAGGCCGTGGTGGGCGTGGTGGGCAGTACCAAAAAATCGTATTGGCGCAACAGCTCGTCGGTTTTATCCTTGATGAGCCGGCGCACCCGCTGCGCCTTGGTGTAATAGGCATCGTAATAGTCAGCGCTCAGCACGAACGTGCCAAGCAGGATGCGCCGTTGCACTTCGGCCCCAAATCCTTGAGCACGGCTTTTCTTGTAGAGCGACTCCAAATCGGTTATGTCGGGGGCCCGGTAGCCGTATTTCACGCCGTCGAAGCGGCTCAGGTTGGAACTGGCCTCGGCTGTGGTAAGGATATAATAAGTTGGGATCATCACGTCGAGGTAATGAAAATCGACGGGCTCTACCACATGGCCCAGCCCGCGCAGGTGCGCCAGTTGGCCTTCGAGGGCAGCTTTAATTTCGGGATTGAGGCCCTCGTTGTCGACCGCGTCGGCGATGTAGCCGATGCGGTAGTGGCCTGCCGGTGCCAGCAACTGGCTGTAGGGCGGCACTTCGCGCTGGCTGGCGGTGCTATCCATGCCGTCGGGGCCGGCCATTACTTCGAGCAGGCGCGCTGCGTCTTCCACCGAGTTGGTAATGGGCCCGATTTGGTCAAATGACGAGGCAAACGCCACCAACCCGTAGCGCGAAATGCGCGAATAAGTGGGCTTTAGGCCGATAACACCGCAGAACGCAGCCGGCTGACGCACCGAGCCGCCGGTATCGCTTCCAATCGAGGCCAGGCACATATTGGCCTGCACAGCCACAGCCGAGCCGCCCGACGAACCACCGGGCACCCGACTAGGGTCGGCGGCGTTGCGGGCCGGGCCGAAGTACGAACTCTCATTGGAGCCGCCCATAGCAAACTCGTCGCAGTTTTGCCGGCCGATGAGGATAGCGTCGGCGTCGAGCAGCCGTTGCACGGCCGTGCCCGTGAAGAGCGACTTGAAGCCGTCGAGCATCCGGCTACTGCTTTGCAGCGAGTGACCGGCGTAGGCCAGCACGTCTTTCAGGCCCACCACCATGCCAGCTAGGGCCCCAGCAGTTCCGGCAGCGCGCTTGGCATCCACAGCTTCTGCTTGGGCGCGGGCCTCATCGGCCCACACTTCCAGGAAAGCGTTGAGGTGACGCTGCCGCTCGATGTTATCGAGGTAATAGTCAACGAGCTGACGGCAGGACAAGGTGCCCGCCGTCAGCTCGCGCTGAACTGCCGAAAGAGAGGTAAAACGCTTCAAATTAAACGCACATTATTAGGGTATTCAAACACTAGGCTGCCGGGGCTGGGTACCTTCGGGAGCCAAGTTGGGGGGCAAAACTGGGGCCACATATGGCTCGACAGGACCAGTACTCGGGGCGACGCTTGGCGCCTCAGCGACCGGGAGGGGCTCGTAACCTTGTGCCGGATGCGCGGTGTAGGGAGCCGTCGGTACCGACGGCTGCTGGGGGTAATTGGGGTTATAACCCGGGTTTGGATTATACGGCTGCTGAGGGGGCTGCTGGCCGGCGCGTTCGAATTCGTTGCGGATTTCGCTGCTAGCGTCCTTGAACTCGCGGATGCCCTTGCCCAGGCCTCGGGCCAGCTCGGGAATTTTGTTAGCCCCGAAAAACACGAGGATAACGACCATGATAAGAATCAGTTCGGATCCACCGATGTCGCCCAGAAATAAAAACATGGAGTGTTGCATGATTTCTACTATGATTTAGCTGTTGATTGTAATCTTTTGTCAAGCTTTAGCCCAACTGCTGGTTGGGGTCGCTGGGGTTGTGGGCTGGTGGCGTTGGCTGCTGGTAGCCGGGCTGGCCAGGCTGGGGGTACTGGGGAGTGTAGCCGCCCTGCTGAGGGTAGCCATTTTGCTGCGGATATCCCTGTTGCGGATAACCGCTGCCTTGCTGTGGGTAGCCACCCTGTTGCGGATAACCCTGTTGAGGGTACGGCGGCTGGTAGCCTTGCGGGTAACCCTGGGGGTTGTTGTCTTGCGGATACGAGGCCGGGTCGCGGTACGCGGGCGGGGTCTCCCTAGTGGCGTCTTTGAATTCGCGTACGCCCGATCCCAGACCTTTAAACAGTTCCGGGATGCGTTTCGCTCCAAACAGGAGAATTACGACGAAAACAATCAGCAGCAATTCGCCACCGTTGGGAATACCGATAAGGAACAAGGAAGCAAGCATGGGAGGGAGGGCACTTGGCCCGGTAGAGGGTTATAAAAAAGGCTATACGCAGCCCGGGCCTGACCGGATGGCAAAGGTACCATATCGCCCTCGCTTATGCGGCGCAGGGTCCTCAACAATTTAGTAGGGCCAGAAGACGGGTTGGCCGGGCAGTAGATGCTTTTGGTCAGATTACCACAGTTCAGCTTTGATTTAGCGGCGTTTTTTGTTTCTTGTTCCAGAATCGCCACTTTATTAGCTTTTTATTTATTTTATGCCTGTCCTTTTCGTTCAGGAACCGGCAGCGCCGGTTTCTGTAGCTTATGAGTTATTAGCGAGTGCCCCGCCCCAACTTTTCGCCGACCTGGTGCATTTGGCCGCTGTGTCGTGCAGTGCGACCCAGGCATTGGTGACCCTAGCCGGTCCGGGGGGACCCGTGCTCAAGGCCCAACGTGGACTCGCGGCCGGCGACTTAGCTACCATCTACGAGTATTGCGAGGCCGTGATGCGGGCCGAAACCGTGGTGGTGGGCAATGGCGAACAGCTCGGCCTGGGCCAGCCGCATTTTTTTATCGGGGTAGCGCTGCTTAGCCCCGACGACGAACCGCTGGGGACCTTATGCGTGTTTTCGCCCACCCGCCGCCCGGCCCCCGACGACGCCCAGTGCGAGGCCCTGGCTTGCCTGGCCCGGCGCGTGGCCGATTACTTAGCGCAGGCCTTGAAAGGACTGCAACAAGCGTCCGCAGTTCGCCCCCACCCCACCGGGGTGAGCCAGCGTCCTGAACTGTTCGTGAAGCACGACGCCCGTTTACTGCGGGTGCTCCCCGCCGATGTGACCCACTTCGAGGCACTTGGTGACTACGTGAACCTTTACACCGTGCGCGAGCGCCTTACCGTGTACGGCACCATGAAAGATATGCAGGCCCGCCTGCCCGCCGCTGATTTTGCCCGCATTCATCGCAAGTACATCATCCGCCTTGACCGCCTGCTGGCTCTCGAAGGCGATACCGCGCTACTCGACGCTGGCCGCGATGGCAGTGCCCACCGGCCGGCCACGGCCGTGCCCATCGGCAACTCTTACAAGGCGGCGCTGCTGGCCCGCCTCCAAGTGCTGTAACCGCCGGCAGCAGGGTTTCACCGAGGAAATTCGGCAATTGAACGAATTGCCGAACCATGCTGGTGCACCACGCCACACTTTTGTCGAGGCCAATGGCTATAAACCGCAATGCAGAGGACACCCGTCCGGCTCGGGGTTTGTAGACAGGGCTAAGTTTGTTTTCATAGCTCAAAAAGACACCGAGCTTTGCCCGGTGTTTTTTTTGTCCTAATAGCGCACTTAGCGGCTACTCAACCAAGCTTCGGGGTTGAGGTTAGCCGAATTGTGCCACACCTGAAACTGCAGTTCAGCGGTACCGTCAGCGCCGGGGGCCACCGTGCCTATAACTTCGCGGGCACTCACGTGCTGGCCGTCGCTTACGCTCACCGAACGCAACTTCGCATACACAGTAAAGTAGTCGCCGTGTTGGATCATGACGATGGTATTCATGCCCGCAATGCTGGTAATAGTAAGCACTTTGCCATCAAAGCACGCACGAACCGGCTCACCGGCGTCGGTCTGGATGTCGATGCCCCGGTTCTCTACCACCACGTGGCGCAAAACTGGGTGCGGGTGCCGCCCAAACCGCTGGCTGATGAAGCCACGCCCCACCGGCCAGGGTAGTCGCCCCTGATTACCAGCGAAGTTGGACGATACCAAGGCCGTTTCCGGGGTGAGAGCCACGCGGCTGGCGCGGTGGTCGGCGGCGGTTTCGGCGGCCGTCTCGGAGGCGTCGGCGTCGGGCGCAGCGGTGGCGTCGGCGCTAGTGGTACGGGTGGTGTGGCGGTGCTCCCCGCGGGCACGAGCCGCGGCGGCCAAAGCTTCTCGGCGGGCGGCGAGGCGGGCAGCCCGAGCAGCGCGGGCGATTTCTTCGCGCACCCGCTCGGCAATCAGGTGGTCGAGGCGCTCGACGGCCTGCTGGCGGTCGGCCAGTTCTTGTCGCAGGCCTTGCTCCTGCTGGCCCAGCTGTTGCACCACTTCGTCGTGCTGAACTTTGAGGGTGAGCAGACTTTTATTTTCCGAGAGCTGGGCGCTGAGCAGAGCCCCCTTGCGCCGCTGTTGCCGGGTGAGGCCCGTGAGTTGTTCGTGCAGCCGCACCTGCGTGCCCATGATGCGCGCCGCCTGTTGCTGCCGCTCCTCGGTGTATTGGCGCACGTAGCGCAGCCGCAGCACGAACTGGTTGAACGAGTCGGCAGCAAACAAAAACATGAGTTGATTGAAGCCACTTGCCGTTTTGGAAGCCGTGTACAGTAGCCGGGCGTACTCCTCCTTCAGCTCGGCCAGGGTGTGCTGGGTTTGCAGCACCTGCTGGGCGGTTTGATGCACGTCGGTATCGATGCCGTGCAGCTGGGTCGAGATGTTCTGGATGACACCCTGCTTCACCACCAGCTTTTCCTTGATGACGTTCAGCTCGCCCAGTGACACCTTTTTCTTGGCCTGGGTTTGGTCCAGGGCCCGGCTTTTTTCCTGGATGGCCCGTATGTTGGCGCGCCGCTCGCGCTCCAGCTGGGCTTTGCTTTTGGCAGTGGGGCCCTGGCTATGCGCTTTTTTCGTTCGCGCGGGGGCTGAGCGGCTTTTGGCGGTTGCGGCTTTCCGGTGCCGAGCGTGGTGCTGAGCTGCGGCCCCCGGCACGTGCCCCAAGCTCAGGGCAAGCACCAGCAGCCAGCCCAAGCTGGGCCGGCCGCGCCGTTGTTTTTCCCGCTGTTGTGCCTGCGCTGTGCCGCTCACTTCATTCTTATTTTTTGCCGGTCACCCGCGTGTAACCCTTGGGCCGGTCAAAGGGGAAGCTCAGTTCTTCGCGGCCGGCGCTCACCTTGCTGTATTTCAAAGTGGCTTTGGTGCTGGTACTGCCCTGCCGGGCATCGACCAACAAGCTGCGGGCAAAGGGCACCCGGGCCCCGTCTACCGCCTGGAAGTCGGCATAATCGGCTGTTAGGGCGCGTTTGGTACCGGTTTCGGTCAGCGTCAGCTTTCCTATCCGGCCGGTGGTGGCTTGCACGAGCTGCTCCACAATTACTCCGTTGAGGGGATAAGCCACGCGCTGGCCGCCCCCGGGGGCCGTGCCAAGGGTGAGCACGGCCCCGGCGGGCGCCGACTGGTAGTTGCCCAGCAGCAGGGCCTGCGCCTGCGCGAAGCTCACTGGCACGTTCAGCAACCGAGTGAGGTAATCGTAGCCGCCGGCGAAGTAGGTTTTCTCCAGCCGATTTATCACCCGTACCGAGTCAGGAGTAAGCAGGGCCCGCACACCCTCGATGCCCAAGAGCCCGGCCGACAGCCAGATGGCGCTGTCACGCCGCATCCGCACGTTGATGGTGGCCGATTGCTGGTTGCCTTTGAGCGTGGCTTGCACCTTGCCTTTGGCCGTGAGAAAAGGCGAGTCAAAATCGACGGCTTTTACAGCGGCTTCCGGGCCCGTGCGCACAGCGGTAGATACACCGGGGGCCGTGCCCTTTTTGGTGGGCACGGCGCGGTGGCACGCGCCAGCCCCCAGCCCCAGGGCCAGCAGCAGAACGGATTTATTCATAAAGTTTGTGGTCGCGGATTTTGCGGTCGAGAAATTCAGAAGCGCCGGCCCCGGCCTTGCGGGCCCGCTGCCAGGCCGCCAGGGCCTTCTCTTTGTCGCCCAACTGGTACAGCACGTCGCCGTAGTGCTCTATAACGGAGGCGTCCTTCGTGGTTTTCAGGGCCGTTTCCAAGGCCGCACGGGCCCCAGCATAATCTTTCAGCTTGTAAAGCACCCAGGCATAGGTATCGAGGTAGGTGTCGCGGGTCGGAAACTGCTTTATCACCCGGCCTGCCATAGCCTTGGCTTTATCAAGCTTTTGGCCGCGCAGCGACAGGTAGTAGCTGTAGTTGTTCAGCACCAGCCAATTATTGGCATCCGCTTCCAAGGCCGCGTCGTAAGCCGCGTCCGATTTTTCGTTGTCCTTAAGTGTGTGGTAGGCATCGCCGAGTTGGGCGTCAAACGCGGCAAGCAACTCCGGGGTGTCGGCCGCCAGCTTGCGGCCGTGCTCCAGTGCGGCCACGGCCCGCTGCGGTTGTTTTTTGAGCAGATGCCCCACGCCGTTGAAAAACCACAGCGACGCCTGGTTGGGAAAAAGCTCCAGGGCCCGGTCAGAATGCACTAGCAGCGAGTCGGACTGGCCTAATTCGGCGTCGATCTGGGCCACCTGCTGCCACACCCGGAAATGGGAATTGTCGTAGCGCAGCGATTTCAGGTAGGAATCGCGGGCGTCGCGCTTGTGCTCGGTCAGGATTTGCACATCGCCAGCCACGGCGTAGGCCTTGGCCTCTTTGGGATGGTTGCGCACGGTAGCGGCGGCCAGGTCTAGGCTGAGCTGGTTGAGGGCGGGGTTAGGGAGTTGCTTGAGGTAGTTGGCTAAGATGCGTACCGCGTTGTCGATGTCCAAGCCCGGCGAATCGAAGGCCTGCCGCAATTCTTTTTCTGAGGCGTCGGCTTGCTTTTGCTGGCGGTAGGCATCAGCCAGCAGCAGGTGGGCCGGGGCGCTGCCGGGGTCGAGTTTGAGGACCTGCTGCCCCAGGCGGATGGCGTCGGGCACCCGGTTGTTAGCCGCGTACATCTCGGCTTGGGCCAACACGTAGCGCGACTGACCAGGATTAGCAGCAATCAGTTTTTCGCCCTCGGCCAAGGCTAGGTCCAGCTTGTTCTGCTTAAGGTAAATCTGCTGCCGCTTGAACGTCACCTCATCGCTGGTCCCGAACTGCTCCTCAGCCTGGGTCAGGGTGGTCAGGGCCTCGGGTAGCTTGCCTTGGGCCAGGTACAGGTCGGCCAAGTTGAAAAGGTAAGCGCCCGAATTAGGCACCTCCTTCACCAAAGCGGCGTAGGTGCGGGTGGCGGCGTCGTACTGTTTCTGGGTGGCTTGGGCCTGGGCCAGCAGCAGGTAGTAGTAGGGGTTTTTAGCATCGAGGCGCACGGCGGCGCTGGCGTAGCCGGTGGCGTCGCGCAGGTTACCGCTCAACAGGCTGGCTTCGGCAATCTTGTAGTTCAGGGCCGCATTGCTCGGGTTGAAGGCATAGGCCTTACCCAAGCGGTCAAGGGCCTTGGGATAGTCTTCGAGCATGACGTACTTCACGCCGTCCACAAACAGCGCCTCGCTCATTTCCCGGTCGCGCTCCGACAGCGGCGGGGCGGCCTGCTGGCGGGCCCGGGCGGTGGCCAGGACCTTGTTGGCTTCGCGCTGCTCCCTGGCGATGGTGCGCCGCTCCTGTCGGCTCAGTGAGGAGCGGCCGCGCGGCGGGTGCGCCACCGAATCGGCCCGCGACTGGGCCTGCGCGGCCCAGGCCGGCAGCAGTAGCAAAATCAAACCAACCAAGGTAGCGCGCATGACCAAAAAGAAACAACCCGGCCCCGCGGCCGGCTTCGAAATTACGGCGAATAACCGCCAACGGCGCGGCCCCACCCGGAGCCGCGCCGCTACCAACGCAAAAGTGCCGTAAAAAATCCGCCCGCGGGCAACGGGCTCACACCCGCAGCTGGTTGTAGTCGCCCAGGCTCAGGTCATCGGGGGTGCCGGCGACGGTGGCGAAGTTGCCCACCATCGAGTTGGTGATGACCGTATTCAGCAGCGAGGCCGACGTTTGCACGATGGAGTTGCTCAGGCGCGAGTCGCGCACGTTGGCGTGGTCGCCCAGACTCACGTGGGGGCCCACCACCGAATTGGTGATGATGGCGTTTTCGCCCACGTACACCGGCTCGATCAGTACCGAGTTGGTGATGACGGCCGAGGCGGCCACCAGCGACTCGCCGCGCTCCTTGAGGTACTCCAAATAGCGCTGGTTGGTGAACACCGTGGCGTCTTTGTTGCCGCAGTCGAGCCACTCGGTCACCTTGCCGGGCACGAAGGTGGTGCCTTGGTTCTTCATGTTTTCCAAGGC
Source organism: Hymenobacter sp. (assembly GCA_031428075.1). GTDB lineage: Bacteria > Bacteroidota > Bacteroidia > Cytophagales > Hymenobacteraceae > Hymenobacter. Next base: position 24,985 of record JANPOR010000462.1, read on the forward strand.
ATTGGTGAGCTGGTACTCGCCTTTGTCTTTGATGTCGTTGTCGAGCAGGTATTGGAGCTCGCGGCGCAGGTATTCGCCGTCCTGGAAGTAATAGATGCCGATAATAGCCAGGTCCGAAACGAATTCCTGGGGCTTCTCTACGAAGTCGGTGATCTGGCCCTGGTCGTTCAATTTCACCACGCCGAAGGGGCGCGGGTCTTCCACCTGCTGCACCCAAATGGTGCCGGCTACGCTCGAATCCAGCGTAAAGTCGGCCTTAAAAAGTGTGTCGGCAAAAGCCACCACCAAGGGCCCCGTCAGCGAATTTTGGGCACACAAAATGGCGTGGGCCGTGCCCAGCGGCTCGTCTTGGTATACGATGGTGGCCTTGGCCCCGATCGACTCCGCGATGCCCGCCAGCTGCTTCTCAACGGCTGCCCCGAAGCGCCCGATGATGAAAGCCACTTCGTCGACCGGCTCGCCGCATACCTTGGCGATGTCCTCAACGAGGCGTTGCACGATGGGTTTGCCGGCAATGGGCACCAGGGGCTTGGGCACGGTGAGCGTGTGGGGCCGCATCCGCTTGCCCATACCCGCCATTGGGACGATGATTTTCATTGGAATGATTTTAAGATGTAAAGAGTATGAAGGGGGTGGAAATACGCGGGACGACAAAGAAAGCAGCGCGGGCTTATTAACCTTCGGCCAGCATCGCGACCAGCGTGGCGGGGTCCACGTTGCCGCCGGTGACGACCAGCACCGTGCAGCGGCTGGGCGGCAGTGTGGCCCGGTGGCGCAGCAGCGCGGCCAGCGGCAGGGCCGCCGTGGGCTCCACCACCAGCCGCGCCTCGGTGAGGAGACGGCGGGCAGCGCGGCGCAAATCGGCTTCGCTCACGGTCACAATGTCGTCGGCATATATGCGCAAGTGTTGAAAGGTCAACTCGCTCAGCCGCAGCGTGCGCACGCCGTCGGCTAAGGTGCGGTTGGTGTCGGCGGCGGGCCATTCCACCACGTGGCCGGCCCGCAGCGAGGCCTGGGCATCAGCGGCCAGCTCGGGCTCCACACCGATGATTTTTACGCTGGGCTTCAGGGCCTTCAAAGCCACGGCCAAGCCGCTGAGCAGGCCGCCGCCGCCCACGGGGACCAGCACCAGCTCCACGGCCGGTAGGTCCCGGAAAATTTCCAGGCCCACCGTACCCTGCCCGGCAATGACGTAAGGGTCATCGAAGGGCGGCACCAGCACGCGGGGCCGTCGGGCCTGCAGGCGGGCCGCCACGTCTTCGCGCCGCTCGTGGGCGGGGTCGTACAGCACCACTTCGGCGCCCAGGGCCCTAGTGGCGGCCACCTTCACCGCCGGGGCGTTGGTGGGCATCACGATGACGGCCGACAGCCCCAGCTCGCGGGCGGCGTAGGCCACACCCTGGGCGTGGTTGCCGCTCGAATACGCAATGACGCCCTGCGCCCGCTCGGCCGCCGTCAGGGCCAGAATGCGGTTGGCCGCGCCCCGAATCTTGAACGAGCCGATGGGTTGCAGGCTTTCGGCTTTCAGGTACACGGCTTCGCCGGGCAGTTCGGGCACGGCCAGCGGCAGCAGCGGCGTGTGCCGGGCCAGGCCGCGCAGGCGCTCTTGGGCTTGCTCGATGTCGTGCAGGGTTACCATTTCCATCATTCCCATCAGTGAAAAACTATACGGAGGAAGTTAGACCAGGGCCGGGCGGGCGCTTACCCTACCCCCGTGCTGCCGTAGCCGCCGGCCCCGCGCTGGGTTTCGCTCAGGGTTTCGGCGGGCTGCCAAGCAATGGTTTCGTGCTTGGCAATGACTAGCTGCCCCACCCGCTCGCCGTCGCGCACCTCGAAAGGCACGTTGGACAGGTTCACCAGCAGCACCCCGATTTCGCCCCGGTAGTCGGCGTCGATGGTGCCGGGGCTGTTCACCAGCGCGATGCCGTGGCGCAAAGCCAAGCCGCTGCGGGGCCGCACCTGCCCTTCAAACCCCACCGGAATGGCCACCGAAAGCCCCGTCGGAATGAGGGCCCGCTCCAGGGGCCCCAGCGTCACGGGGGCGTCGAGGTAGGCGCGCAGGTCGAGGCCGGCGGCGTGGGGCGTGTGGTATTCGGGCAGCGGGTGGCGCGAGCGGTTGACGACGGGAATCTGCATGGCGGCGGGGGCGGTGCCGCAAAGATGCGGCGCTCCGCCCCGAACTCAAAGCCAGCCCCTTGGCCGGGGCCCCAACCAGGATTTTTTATATATTCATTAAATCTTATCCTTATAATTGCCCCTTTGTGGCGCTGACCCGGGCCCCGGGCGTCGCCTTCACCAACCACTGGCTACCTTTTCTCATGATCATGTTTTTGATTCCTTCCGCCGTAGCCCGGGCTTTTGCCGGGCTGCTGGACCGGCCGGCGGCGGCGCAGCAAGCCGACGACGCCGCTTCCCAGGCCCCGGACAAAGAGGCGCTGACCGCGCTCGTCCAGCGCTACGAAAACGCCTGGAACCGCCACGACCCGGAGGCCCTGGCCGCCCAGTATTGCCTCGGCGCGACGTGGGTTACGTGGTTCGGGACGTACTGGAAGGGCCGGCCCGACATCCAGGCGCACTACGTGGCCGCGCACAGCACGTACTTCAAAACGTCGCGCTACTACACCCGGGCCATCGAAGACCTGGCGTTCGTGAAGCCCGACGTGGCCATCATGCACGTGCGCACCGGCCTGAGCGGCGACACGCGCTACCCGGGCCAGACCCAGGAATTCCGCCGCACGCTGGTGCTCGCCAAGCGCGACGGCACCTGGGGCATCCTGGCGGGCCAAAACGCCAAACTGAACGACGGAGTAAAGTAACCGGCCCTGCTCACCGGCCCGCCCCTACGCCGTGCGCCGGGGCCGCTCCACCAGCCACAGGGCCGCCACGAAGGCCACCGCCAGCCCCACGTGCCAAGCGTGGCGGAGGGCCCATCCTGCTACCGGCATCCACCAGCCCAGGACCACCAGCACCACCGCCATCCCCAGCCACAAACTCAGCCGAACCACCGGGTAAGGCACTGGGAAGTGCCGCTCGCCCAGCCGCCAGCACAGCAAGGCCATCATAGAGTAGCAGGCCAGCGTGGCGATGGCTGAGCCCATGTAGCCCAGCACCGGAATCAGTAAAAAATTGAGGGCGATGGTGAGCACCGCCCCGCCCGCCCCGATGTAGGTGCCGTAGTACGTCTTATCCGTCAGTTTGAACCACACCGACAGGTTGTAGTACA
>JANPOR010000463.1:0-8878 GCA_031428075.1 Hymenobacter sp.
AATTGCACAGTCAGGAAGCCACCATGCTTACCAGCGAAACCCTAACCGTCAGATAAAATTACCTGTCGTTGCGAGCATGTTGCGCATCAAGCAAGGTCGCGGTAATCGCTCTAGCATAAATTGGCAGAACGAAACCGGCAGGGAGGCCATCGTTCCGGGGCGATTGCCGCGCTGCACTCGCAATGACAAACGCCCACCACGTTTTCCCTCTACTCTATGAGCTACGAAGAATTAAACAAAGAAACGGCCCTGGCCGACGACCGCCTCATCGTGATGACGGCCGAAAACCGCGCCCTTATCCGCAACCTACCGGCGGTACTGGGGCTCCGATTCATCGACACCGGCATCACCGAGCAAACTCTTATTGGGGCCGCCGCTGGCTTGGCGCTGCGCGGGCGCATTCCGGTGGTGCACGCGCTGGCCACCTTCCTCACGCTGCGGGCCTTCGAGTTTATCCGCACCGACGTTGGCATCGGCCAGCTGCCGGTGAAAATCAGCAGCTTCGTGCCCGGCTTTTTGTCGGACGGCAACGGGCCCACCCACCAAGCCATTGAGGATGTGGCTTTGATGCGCGGCATCCCTGGCATGACCGTTTTCGCGCCCGCCGACGAGGAAGACATGCTAGCCATGCTGCCCCAAATCTGGGCCTCGCCCAGTCCGGCCTATGTGCGCATCAACACCCGCAAAGGCACTTATCAGCACGCTCCGTTTGAGATGGGTAAGGCCGAAGTGGTAGCTACGGGTACGGACGTGACCATTTTGGTTTACGGCATGCTGTTCGAGCAGGCCCTCATCGCCCGCGAGCTGCTCGAAGCCCAGGGTAAATCGACAGGCTTAGTTAACATGCGCACCCTCAAGCCCGTCGACGAAGCCGCACTGCTGCAAGTGGTGCAGGCCGGGGGCCTAGTCGTGACGCTCGAAGACCACTTCCAAACCGGCGGCCTCTACTCCATCCTGGCCGAGGTGTTGCTCAAGAACGAGCTGACGGCCAAGGTGCTGCCCATCGCCCTCAATGAGAAGTGGTACAAGCCGGGTTTGCTGAGCGAAGTGCTCGAATACGAAGGCTTTACCGGCCAGCACATTGCCCAGCGCATCGCCGAAAAGCTGGGGGCCAATCCCGCTAGCATCACCACCAAGACCGAGGTGGTGGAAAATGAGTTTGCCGAGTAGCGGCGCGGCAGATAATCACAAATTAAAAGGCCGTCATGCTGAGCTTGCGAAGCATCTCTACTGCGGCAGTAAACCATGATCAGTTACGCGGTAGAGATGCTTCACTGCATTCGGCATGACGGTCAATAAATTAACCTGGAAACCCTCCTAAAAATGCCCAACACCGTTGCCTCCAATGCCAACTACCCCGACTTTACCGAGTCGGATGCGCTGTACGCCCGCGCCACCCAAATCATGACGCCCGTCACCCAGACCCTCGCCAAGGGCCCCGGGCAGTACACCAAAGGCGGGGCCCCCAAGTACGTGAAGCGCGGCAAGGGCGCTCACATCTGGGACGTGGACGGTAACGAGTACCTTGATTTCCAAATGGGTATCGGCCCCATCTCGCTGGGCTACTGCTACGAGCGGGTCGACAATGCCATCCGCGCGCAGCTGGAGGATGGCATCACGTTTTCGATGATGCACGAGCTGGAAGTGCAGTTTGCCGAGCTTATCCACGAGATTATCCCCAACGCCGAGAGCATCCGCATCAGCAAAACCGGTGCCGACGTGTGCTCGGCGGCGGTGCGCGTGTCGCGGGCTTTCACGGGGCGGCCCCACGTACTGTGCTGCGGCTACCACGGCTGGCACGACTGGTACATCGGCACCACGAGCCGCGACAAAGGCATCCCGCAGGAAAGCAAGGACCTGGTGAATGCGTTTGAGTACAACAACCTCGACTCGTTCAAAGAGTTGCTGACGCCCGATGTGGCCTGCGTGATTCTGGAGCCGTTCATTTTTGACGCGCCGAAGGACAACTTTCTGCACGAAGTGGCCCGGCTGTGCAAGGAAAACGGTACGCTGCTAATTTTCGACGAGATGTGGACTGGTTTCCGCATTGGCATCGGCGGCGCCCAGGAATACTTCGGCATCAAGGCCGACTTGGCGGTGTTTTCCAAAGCGTTTGCCAACGGGATGCCGATTTCGCTGCTCACCGGCCGGCGCGACGTGATGCAGCACTTCGAGCAGGATGTATTCTTCTTCACCACCTTCGGCGGCGAGGCCCTGAGCTTGGCCGCGGCGATGGCCACCATCGCCGAGATGCGCGAAAAGAACGTGCCCGCCCGCCTCGCCGAGCAAGGTAACAAGCTGAAGGAAGGCTACAACAAAATCGCCGCCGACCTCGGTCTGAGCCAGTACACCAAGTGCTATGGCTACGACTGCCGCAGCATCGTAACCTTCGACGCCAGCGCTGGCAACCCACTGGAGGTGAAGGCCTATGTGCAGCAGGAGCTGTTCAAGCGCGGCATCATGTGGGGCGGTTTCCACAACATGTGCTTCTCACACACCGACGCCGACGTAGCCCATACCCTGGCCATGTACGCTGAGGTATTGCCACTGCTCAAGGAAGCCATTGCAGCCGGCGACGTGGCCGCCCGCCTGCACGGCGAGCCGGTAGAAGCCGTGTTCCGCAAGGTGAGCAATGCCGCCCCGGCCAAAGTGAAGTAGCTCGTTTGGTTTGCCGCGGCTTTGTCAGGGCCCCAAGCGGTCATGCAGAGCCAGTCGAACCAACTCTACCACAGACAAAAAAAAATGAATAAATCCGCAGGAGAGGTGCTTCGACAGGCTCAGCATGACCGCCTAGAGGTCCCAAAATGCTTAATTCCTTTATGAATCTGTTCGACTTAACCAACAAAACGGCCATCGTTACGGGCGCGTGCGGGCTCATCGGCCGGCAGCACTGCGGGGCCCTAGCGGCAGCGGGCGCCAACGTGGTGGTGGCTGATATTAACCAGCAGGCCGCCGAAGCTGTAGCGGCGGGTCTGCCTGGGGGGCCTCACCTGCCCCTGGCCGTGGACGTGACCAGTCCCGAATCTTTGGCGGCGGCGCGCGACCAGATTATCGACCGGTTCGGCCACATTGATGTGCTAGTGAACAACGCGGCCATCAACGACATGTTCGAGAACCCGGCGCTGGCTGCCGACCTCAGCAAGTTTGAGAACTTCCCGCTCGCCACGTTTCAGCAAGTGCTGGAAGTGAACGTGACGGGCGTTTTCCTAGCGGCTCAGGTATTCGGGACGCCGATGGCGGCACAGGGCAGCGGCTCCATCATCAACGTGGCCAGCACCTACGGCATCGTGGGGCCCGACCAGAGCATTTACCGTAACGAAGCCGGCGAGCAAATCTTTTATAAGTCACCATCTTACCCCATGACCAAGGGCGCGGTGGTGAATTTTACCCGCTACCTGGCGGCCTACTGGGGCAACAAGGGCGTGCGCGTGAACACGCTCTCGCCGGGCGGCGTGGAGAACAGCCAGGACGCCTTTTTCGTGAAGCAGTACAGCGCCAAAACGCCTCTGGGCCGCATGGCCGCCTCCACCGATTACCAGGGGGCCGTTGTGTTCTTGGCCTCCGAGGCCTCGGCCTACATGACCGGCGCCAACCTAGTGGTGGACGGCGGCTGGACGGCGATTTGAGTTACTTGGACGGTTTTACGGTTAGGGAGCCGCTTGAAAAACCAGCCGGGGCTTCACCGCCTGGGCATCGTAAAGGCGCAAAGTGGTGCCGTCGATTTCGTAGCGCGTGGTTTGGGGCAACGCGGCCAGGTAACGGTCGGACAGATAAGGAACGGGGCAGCTGATGCGCGTGGCCGCCTGCGGGCTGATGGTGAGCTGCCCGGGGCCCGCCCCCAGCGCAAAAGTGCCCCCGATTTCGTTGCACGTGGCCCTAATCCGGGCCGTTTTTCCGGCCGCGGTAAGTTGCAGATACGAGGTGTAGTCGTCGGCATAGCTGGAAACTGCTATCGATGTCTCGTCCACCTGCGCCAGCATCCAACGCGTGTCCAACAACTTTCCCATGGGCTCGGGCTCTTTGGAGGCCGACTTGCAGCTGCCGAGCAGCAAGGCCGTGGCCAACCACAAAAAAAGAAAGTAGTCGCTTTTTCATGATGCTATGGATGTTAAGGTACTGAAAGGAGCCCGGGACCTGAAAAAGCGTTGCATGTACTGAGGAGATTTCCCCCAATTTACGCTGCCCGAATGAGAATATAATTGGCCGCTTGCTGCTGCTGTCGCGGCACTGTCCTAATTATTTTTCACGAAAGACGCCCGAGATTTGACCTTTGAATTCATCGTTTTCTAAATGAACCTGACCGATTTACAAGCCCGCGCCCGCCGTATCAAGCTGGTGCTCACCGACTGCGACGGTGTACTGACCGACAACGGCGTGTACTATTCCGAGCGCGGCGAGGAGATGAAGCGCTTCAGCATTCGCGACGGCATGGGCGTGGAACGCCTGCGGGCCGTGGGTGTCGATACCGGCATCATGACCGGCGAGGTGTCGGGCTCGGTGCAGCGGCGGGCCGACAAGCTGCGGATCACCGAGTTGCATCTGGGCATCAAGGATAAGCCAGCCCGGCTGCGCGAAATCATGGCTCGTACCGGCTTGGCAGCCGAAGAAATTGCTTTTATCGGCGACGACACCAACGACGTGGAAATCCTGAAGCTGGTGGGGCTGGCGGCCTGCCCCGGCGACGCCACCCGTTTTGCCCGCGCCGTGGCCGATTTTCACTGCGAAGCGTTCGGTGGGCACGGCTGTTTCCGCGAGTTGGCAGAATTTATTATTGCCAGCCGGTAAAGTGAAGTAGGTGCTGAGCCGTCTGGCCGCAGTAATCCAAACAATACTATCTTAGTGTCAATTTCGTACGCACATCTCCTTCATTTGGCCAGTTCTTCCGATCTGGCCCTTAGCCCACCCGTTTCGGCATGAACTCCGTTCAAATCAAGAAAAACCGCAGCATCGGCCCCGGCGAGCCCTGCTACATCATTGCCGAAATCGGTATCAACCATAACGGCTCGCTCGACATTGCCAAGCAGCTGATTGATGCTGCCGTGAGCGCTGGCTGCGACGCGGTGAAATTCCAGAAGCGCACGCCAGAGCTGTGCGTACCCAAACACCAGTGGGAAAAGCAGCGCGACACCCCCAGGGGCCGCATGAGCTACATCGACTACAAGCGCAAAACGGAGTTTGAGCAGGCTGAATATGAAGTGATTGACGATTACTGTAAGGTGAAAGGCATCGACTGGTTTGCTTCGTGCTGGGACGAGCCTTCGGTCGATTTCATGGAGCAGTTCCTACCCGTGCTCTACAAGATGGCTTCCGCTTCGCTCACCGACAAGCCCTTGCTCGACCGCGTGCGCGCCACCGGCCGGCCGCTGATTCTGAGCACCGGCATGAGCACGCAGCAGGAAATCACCGACGCCGTGGTCCATGTAGGCCTCGACAACCTGCTGATTGCCCACTCGACCTCGGCCTATCCGTGCCCTCCCACCGAGCTGAACCTGCGCATGGTGCAAACCCTGATGCAGCAGTTTCCGACCACGCCCATCGGCTACTCGGGCCACGAAACCGGCTTGAGCACTACGGTGACGGCGGTGGCCCTGGGGGCCTGCTTTGTGGAGCGCCACTTTACGCTCGACCGCGCCATGTGGGGCTCCGACCATGCCGCCAGCGTGGAGCCCGGTGGCATGGCCAAGCTTGTGCGTGACATCCGCGACACGCAGACGGCCCTGGGCACCGGTGTGAAAGTGGTGTATGAAAGCGAAAAAGAACCCCTGCGCCGCTTGCGCCGCGAGGTGACAGTTGCGTAAAGGCAACGGCCGATAATAAAAAACGGTAAGGCCGTCGGGTCGGACGCGGTGCAGTACGACGGCCTTGTTACCTTATTTTTATCGGGAAGCCCTGCTCTTGCCCACTAAAGCGAACATTTGGCCGCCGTTTGCAGTTGGGGCAAACGATAATCGTATCGCGTTGCCATGTCGGACTTAGAATTTACCACCCTCGTCACCACCGGACTGCTGTTGCTGGCAGTGGCCGTGCTGCTAGTGCTAGAGCGCAAGTTCCCGTACCGCCGGGGCCTGCCGTTTTTCCGCGAAGGGCTATGGGTGGACCTTATCTGGTACACCTTCTTCCAGAGCTACTTGCTGAAAATTCTGATTTTCGGCGTCATTCTGGAGCCGCTGGCCCAGCGCTTGGGGGCCCGGTTTCATTGGGTGAGCGACTGGCCGGTGACGGCGCAGGTGGCGTTCTTCGTGGTGACGCACGACTTCTACATCTATTGGTTTCACCGTTTTCAGCACAACAGCGCTTTCTTTTGGCGCACCCACGAGGCGCATCATTCGGGCAAGCAGGTGGACTGGCTGGCCGGCTCCCGCTCGCACGCTGTAGAGATTATCATCAACCAAACCATCGAATTTGCGCCCATCATTCTGTTGGGGGCCAACCCGATTGTGGTGCCCATCAAGGCCCTGATTGATGCCGTGTGGGGCATGTACATCCACGCCAACATCGACGTGAAATCGGGCAAGCTGCAATACGTCATTAACGGGCCCGAAATGCACCTCTGGCACCACGCCGACCACGAGGAAGTGTACTTCGCTAACTTCTCGACCAAACTGGCGGTTTGGGATTGGCTGTTCGGCACCGCCTACCTGCCCGAAGGCCGGAAGCCCGTCCGCTGGGGCCTGCCCTACGCTTTTCCCAAAGACTATTTCTTACAGCACGCCTTTTCAGTGCGCCGCTTCGACGAAACGGCCCTGGCTGAGAAGTCGGCGCTGTTCCGTCGCTACTACGGGGTGCGCTGGCGCTTGCTGAACTGGTTGGGCCGGCGCGTGCCCGCTTCCAAGGCGCTGCAGGGCTGGTCCGTGCCCGAAGGCCCCCCCGAGACGATGGCTCGCCGACCCGGTGGCAGCCCTGCGCCCGCTACTCCGGCCCCGACCGAATCCTCCCGCTCCGTCGCCGCCCGCTCTTGAACTTAGTAATCAACCCTGCGTGGTTCTACCTTTTCATGGCTTCCGTGATGGAAGTGTGTTGGAACTACAGCCTCAAATACGCCAGTGTGGCCAAGATCCGGGCCATTCATTGGTCGCAGCTTTTTACGGCCCCAACCGGGATTTATACCCTGCTGCCGGCCATCGGATACGTAGTATTTGGGGTAGCCAACGTCTTCTTCTTCTCCAAAGCCCTGAACCAGATTCCGGCGGCCACAGCGTTTGCCATCTGGATGGGCATGGCCTTGGTGGGCATCAAAATCGTGGACACGCTCGTGCTTAAGGAGCCGTTCAGCGCGTGGCACGTGCTGTTTATTGGGTTCATCCTGGTGGGCATCGTGGGCCTCAAGCGCACCGCGTAGGCAGGGCCCCGGCGTGTTTTAACGATGGTACGCCAAGGCCGAAGCGAGTTGCCCCGTTAACTCGTTAATTCAGCACCCCGCCGATGGTGCCGATGGTGAGGGCCACGATGGTGGTGTTGAATACGAAGGAAATGATGCCGTGCAGTAAGGCAATGCGCCGGATATCGCGGCTGCTGATGCCAATGTCGGCCGTTTGGGCCGTCATACCCACCACGAAAGCAAAGTAGGCGAAATCAAGGTAGTTGGGCTGGAGCTTGTCCTTGCAGTCTTTGCCGATATCGTCGGGAAATACCAAGCCGCCCTCGTCGTGGCCCTGATCGTCGGCGTCGTAGTAAGCGTGGGCGTAGCGCAGCGTGAACACGCAATGCACCAGCGTCCAAGCCAGGGCCACGGCCCCCACGCCCAGGGCCAGGTGCAGGGCCTTGGCTTCTTCCGGCAGGTTTTTGAGCGTGCTCAGCAGGCCCACCACGGCCAAGAGGCTGGCCATCGCGCCCCCAATCACCACCACGAAGGCCACGGTGCGGGGCAGGTCCTTGCTGGCGGCCACGCGGCGGATGGCGTCGGTGTCGACTAGGCGCATTCCCAACACGATCAGGGCTAAGTTGGTGGCCGCGAAGCCGTCCCAGCCCGCCACGGCGCGGGCCAGCGGGGCCATGGAGGCCGGTGCCAGCCATGCGCCCAGGCCGCCCGCGACCAGGCCTAGCCCTAGGCGCCACTGCAGACTGATGAATTGAAGCCAGGCGTTGGGCGGGGAATTGGGAGCGGGGGAGGTAGCCATTGGGCAGCAAGGTAGCACCGGGCCGGCGTTGGCCGGCGGCCGCCCGGCCGCGATTTGCGCAAGCTGGGCCGAATAATTTCTTTCCTTTGCCCGTATGAACTCCGCTCCGCTTTCTGGCCTCTACGCCCCGTCGCTTGCTCTCGTCACCGACTTTTACCAGCTCACAATGGCCTACGGTTACTGGCAGCAGGGCCTGCAAGACCGCGAAGCCGTGTTTCACTTGTACTTCCGCAAGGCGCCGTTCCAGGGCGGCTACGCGGTGGCCGCCGGCCTGGCCCTGGCCGTGGATTGGCTGGAAAACCTGCGTTTTTCTGAGGATGACCTCGCCTACCTCAGCGGCCTGCGGGGCAGCAAGGGCGCGGCGCTTTTTCCGCCCGGCTTTCTGGCTTACCTGCGGGAGTTGAAATTCACCTGCGACGTGGACGCCGTGCCCGAGGGCACCGTGGTGTTCGGCAACGAGCCGCTGTTGCGCATCCGGGGGCCCCTGCTGCAAGCACAATTGCTGGAAACGGCCCTGCTCACCGTCATCAATTTTCAGACCCTCATCGCCACCAAGGCTGCCCGCATCCGCGAAGCCGCCGGCCCCGACGACCAAGTGCTGGAGTTCGGCCTGCGCCGGGCCCAAGGTTTCGACGGGGGCCTGGGGGCCAGCCGGGCGGCCTTTTTGGGTGGGGCTAACGCCACGAGCAACGTGCTGGCCGGGCAGCGCTACGGCATTCCGGTGCGCGGCACGCACGCGCACAGCTGGGTGATGTCGTTTG
>JANPOR010000464.1:0-3464 GCA_031428075.1 Hymenobacter sp.
GCTTTGCGTTGAGTTTTCGAGATTTCAACAACTCTCTTGATGTCAAAAAAACTGCTAAAACCCACCCAGACAAGGTCTTTCCCGTATCAATATTGCTTTGAAAACGGCCTACTTCCGCCAGGTTTTTGCCACCTCATGACAACCCCCTCCTACGATTCTGACGCCCGGTAGCCGATGCCGCGCACGGTTTCGAGGAAGTCGGCGGGAGCGAATTGGGTAAGTTTTTTGCGTACGTTTTTGATGTGAACGTCGATATAATTCGAGTCCGAATCGTCCTCCAGTACGTTGCCCCAGAGGTGCTCGCCGAGCTGCAGGCGCGTGAGCACCCGGCCGCGGTGCAGCAGCAAGTAGTGCAGCAGGTCGAATTCCTTTTTGGTGAGCGGCACCTCCTGGCCGCTCTGGCGCACGATGCGGGCCGTAGAATCGAGGCTGAAACCGTCGCCGAAGGTGATTTCCGAGCGTTTGAGGCCAAACTTGCGGCGCGTGATGGCTTGCATCCGGCTCGTCAGCTCCAGTAGCGAGAACGGCTTAGGTAGGTAATCGTCGGCCCCCAAATCGAGGCCGTGGATGCGGTCATCGAGGGCCCCACGGGCCGTCAGCACGATGAACGATGCCTCCTGTCCTTCGCGTGGGCGGGCCTCGCGGAGCAGGTTGAGGCCGTCGCCGTCGGGGAGGCCCAGGTCGAGCAGCACGAAATCGTAGCTGTTGACGAACAGCTTTTCCGACGCTTCGGAGTAGGTAAACGCTGAATCGACCAGATACTGGGCCTGCCGCAGAAACTGCCGCATTTCCTGGTGGAGGCTTTTTTCGTCTTCGACAAGCAGAACATGCATGGCTTTTGGCTGGGAAAGTGAGGGAACGGGTCGCAACGGCACTACAACATACGGTACGCAGCAGTAAGGTAAAGATGAAGATTTACTGTTGATTTGGTGAAGAAATCTAAGTTGGGCGCGCTGGGCCCGTCCGTTCGTTCTTTGCGGCCCATTTACTACCCGGTTTGCTTATTTTTTGCTTGCCATGAAAATTATTGTAACACGCTTTGTGCTGGCCTTGCTGGTGCTGGCCGCCGCGTGGGCGGGAGCCGCGCCGCCTGCGGTCACCACCATTTTCCTCGTGCGCCACGCCGAAAAAGGCCTTACTCCCGGTATTGCCGATCTGCCCCTCACGGCCGCGGGCCAAGCCCGCGCCCAAGCCCTGGTCTGCGGCCGTGAGGGGCCCATCCGGTAGTGTTTTTCACCACCAATACCCAGCGCACCCACGCCACCCTGGCCCCGTTGGCCGCCACCACCGGCCTGGTTCCACGCCGCTACCCCAACGACTTCAGGCCCTGGTCGATACTCTGCGTCGCGCCTATGCCGGGCAGGCGGTAGTTGTGGTGGGCCACTCCAACACGTTGCTGCTGCTCATCCCGGCCCTGGGCACCCCGTTGCCGGTGCCTGAAATCGGGGACGACGAGGATAGTTGCCTGTTCAAAGTACGCGTGCCGGCCCGGTGCCTGGCCATGGCGCGCGTGCGGCTACAGGTGGTGCTGATAGCCAAGGCGCTGGCAATCGGTGCGCAAGCGGTGCTAATCGGTACTTTTGGCCAATCGCACGATTTCTTACCTTACTTCTTCTTTGATGCACCACCTTTCCTCCTTGCTCCTGACCGGCCTGCTGGCCGGTAGCTTTGCCGCCAACGCCCAATCCGCGCCCGCTGCACCCAAAACCGATTCGCTCAATATCCGCCGCATCTTCGACGAGGCCCTCCTGCGAGGGCAGTGCTACGAGAATTTGCGTTACCTCACCGGTACCATCGGCGGGCGGCTGTCGGGCTCGCCCCAGGCCCGGCTGGCTGTGGAGTGGGGCCAGCGTACGATGGAAAAAGCGGGTTTCGACAAGGTGTACTTGCAGGAGGTAATGGTGCCGTACTGGGTGCGGGGCGCCAAGGAGCGGGGCGAAATCGTGGGCAACAAGGGCAAGAGCGTTCCCGTGGCTGTGTGCGCCCTGGGCGGCTCGGTGGGCACGGGCGGCAAGCTCCGGGCCGGTGTGGTGGAGGTGCATAGCCTCGACGAGCTAAAAAAGCTGCCCGACGCGGCCGTGAAGGGCAAGTTCATCTTCTTCAACCGGCCTTTTGACGATGCCCTGATCGAGCCGGGCCAAGCCTACGGGGCCGCCGGTGATCAGCGCCGCAGCGGCCCCGCCGAGGCCGGCCGGCGCGGAGCCGTGGGGGCCCTGGTGCGCTCGCTCACCGGTGCTCGCGATGACAACCCCCACACGGGGGCCACCCGCTACGAGAACGGGGTGAAGCAGGTGCCCGGCGCGGCCCTCAGCACCCTGGCCGCCGACCGCCTGAGCTTGCTCCTCAAGGCCGACCCCACCTTGCAGTTTGAGCTGGAAATGGGCTGCCTGACCCTGCCCGACGCGAAAAGCTACAACGTGGTGGGTGAAATTCAGGGCTCAAAATTCCCACAGGAAATCATCACCGTCGGCGGCCACCTCGACTCGTGGGACCTCGCCCAGGGGGCCCACGACGACGGCACCGGCGTCACGCAGAGCATGGAGGCCCTGCGCCTGCTCCGCGCCGCCGGCCTCAAGCCCGAGCGCACCGTGCGCGCCGTGCTGTTCATGAACGAAGAAAACGGTACCCGCGGCGGCGACGAGTACGCCCGCCTGGCCCAAGTGAATAAAGAGACTCACGTGGCCGCCATTGAAAGCGACGGCGGCGGCTTCACGCCCCGCGGCTTTGCCGTGCAGGGCAACGCCGAAGCGCTGCGCAAAATCGCCGCCTGGGCCCCGCTGCTGCGCCCTTATCACGCCGCCGACATCGCGCCCGGCCACTCCGGTACCGATTTCGAGCCCCTCGAAGCCGCCGTGCATCCCAAGGCCCTTATCGGCTACGACTGCGACTCGCAGCGCTACTTCGACATCCACCACACCGCCGCCGACACGTTCGACAAAGTGAACCGCCGCGAGCTGGAGCTGGGCGCCGGTAGCATGGCCGCGCTGATTTATTTGCTGGCGAAGTATTCGTTGTAATTAATGAATGTACTTCGGGGTTGGGTAATATTACTGACGAGTAAATTGCTGCTTTATTGTTACTCGGCATCAAGCAAAAAGTCTTTGCCAATGATCCGAGCGGAAAATGCCTTTACATTTATTTCCACTCCGTTGTTGTGTAGTTTGACTTTTGGTTTTTTCGGGTTATTGTAATTGCACATTTCGCTTCCGGGAATTGCAGAATTTATAATCGCAGTAATAACTAATTATTTATCAGGAAAATGGGTGGATTATGTGTTGACTGACGCTCTCAAGGTGCAAATCGAGAAGGAAGCCAGTGCAATATCAGGGTTGCTCCGCGTAACTGTAGCGATAAGTATGTTTATCTTATTCCTAATGCTAATTGTTTTGGCACTAGCTGCTGGATTGTATTGGGTAATAAAAACCGAGCATTAAACATTAAAAAAGGTCGCTGGAGCTGGCGAC
>JANPOR010000465.1:0-5707 GCA_031428075.1 Hymenobacter sp.
CGATGGGCTAAGTACATGAATCCCAGACCCACCAAAATCAGGCTGGTGTGCTTAAACAAGAAATGCTCGGTGTTGCCGTCGCTTTTCTTGTACGCCAGCGTACCAGTGGCCGAATACACCACGGCGATGCTGATGACGGAAAACAGCAGCACGATGGCCCACAGAATGGGGTCGCCTTTTAGGTTGCGCTGGAGCCAGTTGCGGCGGATGGTAGCTTCCATAAATCAAATCGCAGGTTTTGCGGATTATAATTGATTACGCTGATTCAAGCAGCTTCAATTCACCAACGGCGGCGGCGAACTGATGGCCCCGGTCCTCGTAATTTTTGAACAAGTCGAAGCTGGCGCAGGCCGGCGAGAGCAACACCACGTCGCCGGGGGCCGCCAGGACCGCGGCACGGTGCACGGCGTCGGTCATGCTTCGGGTTTCCTCCAGATGCGGCACCGCGCCTTCGAAGGCAACGCGCAGCTTGGCGTTGTCCGTGCCAAGGCAAACAAGGGCCCCCACTTTTTGGCGGGCCATATCCACGAGCGTGGTATAATCGTTGCCCTTGTCGGTACCGCCCGCAATCCAGACAATGCGTTTTTTGAGGCCGTCGAGGGCGTA
Source organism: Hymenobacter sp. (assembly GCA_031428075.1). Classification (GTDB taxonomy): domain Bacteria; phylum Bacteroidota; class Bacteroidia; order Cytophagales; family Hymenobacteraceae; genus Hymenobacter. The sequence continues at coordinate 607 of JANPOR010000465.1, forward strand.
CCAAGCGGCTTCTACATTAGTGGCCTTGCTGTCGTCGATGTACTGCACGCCGTTGATTTCCCCCACCAATTGCAGGCGGTGGTCGGCGTTCTGAAAAGTGGCCAGGCCCTGCTCAATCTGGGCGGGCGAGACCCCTACCACGCGGGCGGCCAGGATGGCAGCGGCTAAGTTCTGGCGGTTGTGCTGGCCGATGAGCGACGAGCCGGCCACGCTCACTTGGTCGGGGTAGCGGTCTTCGATGGGCAAATGCAGTCGCAGCACGTATTCGTCTTCGTAGTAGGCGGCCAGGTGATAATCGGGCCGGCGGTACAGGCTGAAAGGCATTGCGAAGCACGGTATGAGCGCCGTGGGCAGGAAGCACGCAATGTTTTCGTCGTCGGCGTTGTAAATCAGGTAATCGCTGGAGTCTAGGTTTTCGGCGATCCGCAGCTTGGCCTCGGCGTATTTCTGGAGCGAGTTTTCGTAGCGGTCGAGGTGGTCGGGGCTGATGTTGAGTAGCAGCGTAATCCAGGGATGGAACTGTTTGATGTCGTCCAGCTGGAAACTACTCAATTCCAGCACGTAGTATTCGTATTCATCGGCCACCACCAACTCAGCTAACGAATGGCCGATGTTGCCCGCCAGGCCCACATTAAAACCTGCTTCTTTCAGCAGGTGGTGGGTGAGCAGCGTAGTGGTGGTTTTGCCGTTGGTGCCGGTAATGGCGACGAACCTAGCCTTGGTGTGGCGGCTGGCAAATTCAATCTCCGAAATGATTGGGATATTTTTCTCGCGCAGGGCCTTAACTACCAGAGCTTTTTCGGGAATACCGGGGCTTTTAATCACCTCATCGGCCGACAAGATTTTCTCCAGCGTATGCTGGTTTTCTTCGAAGGCAATGCCGGCGTGGACGAGCTTTTCCTTGTACTGTGTTTGGATGGGCCCTCGGTCGGACACGAAGACGGCGTGGCCTTTTGCCTGCGCAAGCAGGGCCGCGCCCACGCCACTTTCGGCGGCTCCCAAGATTACAATGAAGTTTTGCACAAGGTTAACAGGAGAAAAAATATACGTACAGCGGTTAGCGCAATTTCAGCGTAACCAGCGTGATGACGGCCAGCATGATGCCTACAATCCAAAAGCGCGAAACGATTTTTGATTCGTGGTAGCCCAGCTTTTGGTAGTGGTGGTGCAGCGGCGACATCCGCAAGATGCGGCGGCCTTCGCCGTATTTGCGCTTGGTGTACTTAAACCAGCTTACCTGCGCAATGACTGACAGGTTTTCAATCAGAAATACGCCGCACAGGATGGGAATTAATAATTCTTTGCGCACAATGAGAGCCAGCACCGCAATGATACCGCCCAGGGCTAGCGAGCCGGTATCGCCCATGAAAACCTGCGCCGGATACGAGTTATACCACAAAAAACCAATGCAAGCCCCCACGAATGCTGTGCAAAAGATAACCAATTCGCCCGAGTCGGGAATGAACATTACATCCAGATAATCAGCAAGCAAAGCGTTGCCGCTGACGAAAGCGAAGATGGCCAGCGTGATGCCGATGATAGCCGACGTACCTGCCGCTAGCCCGTCGAGGCCGTCGGTGATATTGGCGCCGTTGCTGACGGCAGTAATGAGGAAAATGACAATCGGGATGTAGAAGAGGCTGTACAGGCCGTGGAAGAGCGAGCCCGCCGTGGCGAACAAGTCGCCGTAGTTCAGCTCATTGTTCTTCATAAACGGCACAGTGGTAATCATCAGGTGCACGTCGTGGTAGATTTTGCTAGCGTCGACGGCCGAGAGGGTCCCGTTAGGCAGTAGGTACTGGCGCACGGTCACTTCGTTCGAGAAGAACAACACCCAACCCACCGTCACGCCCAGCCCCACTTGGCCCAGTACCTTGAAGCGCCCGCTCAAGCCCTCCTTATTCTTGAGGAATACCTTGATGTAATCGTCGAGGAAACCAATCAGCCCGAGCCACACCGTGCTCAGGATCATGAGGATGATGTAGATATTGCGCAGCCGGGCCAGCAAAATCACCGGCACCAGAATGGCGAGCAGGATGATAAGGCCGCCCATCGTCGGGGTACCTTTTTTCTCGTTTTGGCCCTGAAGGCCCAGGTCACGGATGCTTTCGCCGACCTGCTTTTTCTGGAGCACCCGGATGAGGCGGTGACCAAAGATTTGGGCAATGAGCAGCGAAATCACTACCGCCAGCCCGGCCCGGAACGTGGTGTACTGGAACACCCCGGTGCCGGGCAGGTGGTAATGCTCGTGGAGGTAGCGGAACAGGTAATACAGCATGGGTAAAAGAAAGCAAAGCGGAGCAGGAAGCCGCTTTACTTGTTCAAATTTTCAAATAACTCCGTCAATACTTCCTTGTCGTCGAAGTGCGTCTTCACGCCTTGCACGTCCTGATAGTTTTCATGGCCCTTGCCGGCCACCAGCACGATGTCGTAGGGCCCTGCCCAGTCCACGGCGGCCCGGATGGCGGCCCGGCGGTCGGGCAGGGTGCGCACGCGGGCGGCGTCGGGGGGTAGCACGCCGGCCTGCATTTGGGCCAGGATTTCGAGCGGGTCCTCGAACCGCGGGTTGTCGGAAGTGAGCACCACTTGGTCAGAGAAGCGGGCGGCGAGGGCGGCCATCACGGGGCGCTTGGCTGCGTCGCGGTTGCCGCCGCAGCCCACCACCGTGACGATGCGCTGCTGCGGCTGCCGAATCTGGTGCAACGTCTGAAGCACGTTTTCCAGCGCATCGGGCGTGTGGGCATAATCGACGATGGCCGTGATACGCTGCCGCGGCGACACCACCGGCTCGAAGCGACCGGGGGCCGTGTTCAGGCCCGAAAGAACAGTAAGCACCTCCGTGGGGTCTTCGCCCAGCAGCACGGCGGCCCCGTATACGGCCAGCAAATTATAAGCGTTGAACACGCCGATGAGGCGGAACTGAACCTCGCGGCCGTCAATTTCGAGGAACAAGCCGTGGACTTCGTTGGCGATGAGGCGCGCCCGGAACGTGGCTGAGCCCCGCAGTGAGTACGTTTCGCGGCGGGCGGCGGTGTTTTGCAGCATCACGGCCCCGCGCTTGTCGTCGGCGTTGGTGAGAGCAAAAGCGGTTTTGGGCAGTGCGTCGAAAAAAGCTTTCTTAGCCTTCAAGTAGTTGTCAAACGTACCGTGGTAGTCGAGGTGATCGTGGGAGAGATTGGTGAAGATGCCACCCGCGAAGCGCAGGCCCGTCACCCGGTGCTGGGCCACGGCGTGGCTGCTCACCTCCATGCAGGCGTGGGTGCAGCCGGCGGCCACCATACGGGCCAGCAGCGCATTGAGGCGGATGGCGTCCGGGGTGGTGTGAGTGGCGGGAATCACGTCCTCGTCAATCTGATTTTGCACCGTGCTCAGCAGGCCGGCGTGGTAACCCAATTCGCGCAATAGCTTGTGCAACAGCGTAGCGCAGGTAGTTTTGCCGTTGGTACCTGTCACGCCAATCAGCTTCAACTGGCGCGAAGGATGCCCGTAGAACGCCGCCGCCACCAAGCCCAGGGCCTCCGCGCTGTTGGCCACCTGCACGTAGGCCGTGGCGGGGTCGAGCACCGCCGGCAACTCCTCGCAAACGATAACCGCCGCGCCTTGCGCCACAGCGGCTTCGATGAACTTATGGCCGTCGGTAGCTGTGCCGCGCAGAGCACAAAACAGCTGCCCCGGCCCAGCCGCCCGCGAGTCGAGCGTGAGGCCGGTGATGGGCACGCCAGCAGGCCCGTGCTGTCGGAGCACGGCCACATCGGCGAGCACAGAAAAGAGTGGAAGAGAGATCAATATTTTCTTTACCGTTTGGCGACGGAGTGAACTTAACTCTATAGTAGTTAGCGAAAAACGGCAGGCTATGCGCTGCGCATGGATTTTTTTAGTTTTTCGGCGGTAGCGGTGCGCGTTTTAATTAGCTTAGGCTTGTTGTCCGGCTTGGATTTACCCACCCTAGCTTGGGATTCGAATTTATTTTTTGCGCTGGACTTGGCATCCACCGACTTTGGTACCGGGTATTTGACCAGCTTCGTTTTGGCGGCCACCGGCTCGGGGTCGGCGGGAGTCAGGAGCTTATTTTCGGCCAGGTCGGTGTGTTCGGGCGCGGGCAGGGCGTGCGGGGTGTCATCGCGGGGGCCGGTTTCGGCCATCGTGAGGGTAATGGCATCGCCGCGCTTGAAGGGGACCCCGGCCGGCCGGCTTTGCTCACGCACGCGGCCCGTGCCAATCGCCCGTACGCAGAGGCCCCGGTTTTCGAGCAGGAACAGGGCATCGCGCAAGCTCAGGCCTTGGGCATTGGGCACGCGGCCGGCCCGCACCGGGTTCACCACCAGCGCGACGGTGCGGGCGTGAAAGGCCGTGTCGGACGCGGCGCGCACCCATTCTTCACCACCGGTGGCCTGGGTGTTGCCGGCCAGGCCCAAGCGCTGGCACACCAAGGCCAGCTCGTCCTGCATCCCGGCGCGCACGAGCGGCACGCGACTCTTGTTCAGGCGGGCCTTGGCCAGCAGTGGGCGCTGGCTCAACAGGTCGCGGGCCATGCACTTGTCGGCTACTTCGCGAAATACCGGGGCCGCCACATCTGCTCCGTAGATGCGGCCATTTTTGGGCGCATCTACCACCACGATGCAGCTGTACTTGGGCTTGTCGGCCGGGAAATACCCGCAGAAGCTCGTCGAATAAGACTTGGTGTAGTGCCCGTTCTTAAACTTCCAGGCCGTACCCGTTTTGCCGGCAATGCTGTAGTCTTTGGGCCGGATGCTGCGGGCCGTGCCTTCGGCTACCACGCCTTCCATCATGGCCCGTAGCTTGCGCAGCGTGGCATCGGAGCAAATTTTAGGCACCAGCACCCGCGGCTGTACTTCCTGCACCACTTGGTCGGCCTGCTTGATTTGCTTCACAATCATGGGGGCCACCTTCACGCCGTTGTTGGCCACGGCGTTGTAAAAGGCCAGCGTTTGCAGCGGGGCCAGCTTCAGCTCGTAGCCAATGCTCATGGTTGAGAGCGAGGTGCGGCTCCAGCTGCGGTCGGCGGGGTCCTTCACGTAAGGCAGCGCCTCACCACTCATCTGGAAACCTAAGGGCTTGTCGAGCCCGAATTTTTTGAGGT
>JANPOR010000466.1:0-5462 GCA_031428075.1 Hymenobacter sp.
AGGCCAGCTTGTTGGCAATCAGTTCGTCGTGCTTCGAGATGTAGTTACCTTGCTGCATGGCGTACACGCCGGTGCGGAACATGGCAATGGCCCCCTTGCCGTGGACTTTGACGTTGGTTTTCTGGTTGGGCTGCGAATAGCCGGCGTCGGCCAGTTCCAGCGCGGCGGATTTGGCCTGGGCGATGACACGGTTGGCATTCACCACCACTTCGTCGCCCCGGCGCAAGAAGCCCAGGTCGAAAGCTTCGGCAGCGGAGGTCGATACCTTGGCCGTACTGATGGTCATGTAGGTGTTGCGCAGCAGGTTAAACTCAGGCTCACCTTCCTCGTATTTGGCCGCGGTGCGCAGCGTCATTTCCTTGGTGCCGCCGCCGCCCGGAATCAGGCCGACGCCGAACTCGACGAGGCCGATGTAGGATTCGGCCGCGGCCACAACTTTGTCGCAGTGCAGGTTCAGTTCGCAGCCGCCGCCCAGCGTGAGGCCGTGCGGGGTGCCCACCACCGGGATGCTGCTGTAGCGCATCCGCATCATGGCCTGCTGGAACTGCTGAATCATCAGGTTCAGCTCGTCAAATTCCTGCTCCAAGGCCTGCATGTACACCAGACCCAAGTTGGCCCCGGCCGAAAAATTCGGCCCGTCGTTGCCCACCACCAGGCCGCGGTAGCCGGTTTCGGCCATCTCCACACCTTTCAGCAGGCCCAGAATCACGTCCTGGCCCAGCGAATTCATCTTCGAGTGAAACTCGACGTTCAGAATGCCGTCGCCCAGGTCGATGACCGAGGCCCCAGCGTTGTGCCACAGCACCTTGCCGCTGGCCCGCAGGTTGTCGAGAATGATGAAGTTTTCCACGCCCGACACCGGCTGGTACTGCTTGCTTCCGCGGTCGTAAAACGCGCGCGCCCCAGCGGCGCTCACCTTGTAGAAGGTAGCGTGGCCGGCGGCCAGCATTTCCGTTACCCAAGGGGCCACGGTGCGGCCGGCGGCTTGGGCCAAGTCGATGCCGGCCTGCACGCCCAGCGCGTCCCAGGTTTCGAAGGGCCCCAACTCCCAGCCGAAGCCGGCGCGCAAGGCGTCGTCAATCTTGTAGAGCTGGTCGGCAATTTCGGGCACGCGGTTGCTCACATAGGCAAACAGGCCCCCAAAGCTGAGGCGGTAAAACTCGCCGGCTTTGTCCTTGCCAGCCACCAGCACTTTGAAGCGGTCGGCCAGTTTTTCAATGGTTTTGGTGGCCTCCAGCGTAGCGAACTTAACTTTTTGGCTCGGCTTGTATTCCATCGTGCCCAAGTCGAGGGCATGGATTTCCGACTTGCCGCCTTCACCTTTTACTTTTTTGTAGAAGCCCTGGCCGGTCTTGTCGCCCAGCCACTTGCTTTCGCCCATTTTCTTGATGAAATCGGGCAGCTCGAACACGTCCTTAGCTTCGTCGTGGGGCAGGCCCTGGGCCAAGCCGTTGGCCACGTTGATGGTCGTATCGAGGCCCACCACGTCGGAAGTGCGTAGCGTGGCCGACTTGGCGTGGCCAATCACGGGGCCCGTTAGCTTGTCGGTTTCTTCCACCGTCAGGCCCAACTGCTGCATCACTTTCATGGCGTCGAGCAAGGCAAACACGCCCACGCGGTTGGCGATGAAGCCCGGCGTATCCTTGGCCAAAACGGTGGTTTTACCCAAGTACAAGTCGCCATAATGGACCAGGAAATCAACTACTTCAGCCTTCGTGTCTGGCGTCGGAATGATTTCCAGTAGTTTCAAATAGCGCGGCGGATTAAAGAAGTGTGTCCCGCAAAAGTTCTGTTTGAAATCCTCCGAGCGGCCCCCGGCCAGCAGATGAATCGGGATGCCGCTGGTGTTGCTCGTGATGAGCGTACCCTTTTTGCGGAATTGCTCCACCCGCTCGTAGAGGCTCTTTTTGATGTCGAGTCGCTCCACCACCACTTCAATCGTCCAGTCGCAGCCGGCAATGTCTTTTAGGTTGTCGTCGAAGTTTCCGGTTTTGATGCGGCTGGCTTCGCTTTTGCGGTAAAGCGGCGAGGGATTGGCCACGATGGCGGCCTGCAACGCGCTGTTGACGATACGGTTGCGCACGACGGGCGCGTCTAGTTTTAAGCCTTTCTTCTCTTCTTCGGGCGTCAGCTCCTTCGGGGCGATGTCGAGCAGCAGTACCGACACGCCGATGTTGGCGAAGTGGCAAGCAATGCGCGAGCCCATAACGCCGGAGCCCAGCACGGCAACTTTCTTGATGATTCGTTTCATTCAGTTCGGATGACTGGTTGGGTTGGCGAATGCGTGAACTTTGGTATGGTGCTATGCGACTTTTTCCTGCTTCAGCGGCTTCGATTCGAATCCATCGAAGAGGGTTTTCCCCTCAATCATGCCCGTGATTTGGGCCGCCACTTTCAGGAACACGTCGAGCTGCGACTGCGGGATTTTGTCGCGCACCTTTTGGTTGAAGTGCCGCACGGTTTGGCGCGAAATCTCTTTTTTCTCCAAGCCCAGCGACGTCAAAAAGATGCGTACCGAGCGTTTGTCTTGGGCATCAGACTGTTTATAGATCAGGCCTTTTTCTTCCATGCTGCGCAAGATGCGCGTCAAGCTGCGGGTTTCGAGGCCCAGCAGCGGGGCGATTTTGGTGGCCGGAATGCCATTCTCTTGGTCGATGTTCAACAGCACGAAGCCAATACTGGTCGTGATGTCGTTTTGGGTCGCTTGGTTGTTATACATCCGCGAAATGGCATGCCAGGCCACTTTGATGTTGTAGTCGACGGTTTCTTCGGGTTTCATAGTGCAGATAAGTAGGGTAAACTTACGAATATATTGTTAGGCTTGCATACTACTTGGGGCTGCAAAGGAAAAATTTAGACTGCCCCGCTTCAGTCTCGATTTGCCGCAAGTAGCCGGTCCTATTTGCTTCAACAAGGCCGACTGCTTCGTTCGATGGCTACCACCCTCATTTGTACAATCCCTCAATCAGGGCCTTATTTTTTTCCGTTATCGCCTTCCGTTTTACCTTCATGGTGGGCGTCATCTCACCGCTTTCCACGGTCCACTGCTCGGGCAGGAGCACAATTTTTTTCACCTGTTCCCACTGCGCGAAGCTGTTGTTGTATTTCTTCACCAAGCCTTCGTAGAGCTCAACCACTTTCACGTTTTTCACCAGTTCCGCGTCGGGGGCGTCGGCCACGCCGTGGCGCTTGCACCAGCCTTTGAGGTCGACGAAGGATGGGACGACCAGCGCGGAGGGAAATTTTTGATCGGCCCCCACCACCATGGCTTGCTCGATGAGCGGGTCTTCTTTCAACTTGCTCTCAATCACTTGGGGAGCAATGTACTTACCGCCCGAAGTCTTGAACATTTCCTTTTTGCGGTCGGTAATCTTCAAAAACCGCCCGTTTACCAATTCGCCGATGTCGCCAGTATGCAGCCAGCCGTCGGCATCGATGGTTTCTTTCGTGAGGTCGGGCTTGTTATAATATCCCTTCATCACAGAGGCCGACTTGGTCAGAATTTCACCATCGGCCGCAATTTTCACTTCCATATTGTCGATGAGGGGCCCTACCGTACCAATCATGTTGTTCTCGGGCTCGTAGCCGTTCACGGCAATGACGGGCGAGGTTTCGGTCAGGCCGTAACCCTCCATCACGCGGATGCCCGCGGCCCAGAACACCCGCGCCAAGCGCGGCTGCAGGGCCCCACCGCCACTCACAATGCAACGCAGATTGCCGCCCAGGGCATCTCGCCACTTGCTGAAAATAAGTTTATTAGCCAACGCCAGCTCGGTATTGTAGATAAAACCCTGGTCTTTCTGAGTGTCGTACTTTAAACCCAGGTCGAGGGCCCAAAAGAAAAGTTTGTGCTTGATGCCGGTTTGTTCATGGCCCTTGGAGACAATGCGGTCGTACACTTTTTCGAGCAGGCGCGGCACCGTGGTGAAAATCTCGGGCTTCACCTCGCGCAAGTTCTCGGCAATGGCTTCCATGCTCTCGGCGTAGTAGATGCTCACGCCGCTCATCATGTAGAGGTACGTCACCATGCGCTCAAAAATGTGGCACAGCGGCAAAAAACTCAAGGCCTTGTCGTGCGCGCCCACCGGCACAAACCGCTTGGAGCCGCGGCAGTTGCTGAGAATGTTGTCGTGGCTGAGCATCACGCCCTTGGGCTGGCCGGTGGTACCGCTGGTGTAGATGAGCGTAAACAAATCATCGGGCTGTACGGCCGCTTTCAGGGCCCCCAGGTCGGCGAGGTTGCCCTTTGTACCCATTTCCAACAGCTCGCTGAAATGGCGCGCGCCCGCTACCCGGTCGAAGGTGAACACGTTGGCGGCCGGAATGTCGAGCCCGGCTATGGCTTCCTGCACTTTGTGATAAAGTTTTTCGTCGGACACGAACACGGCCCGAACCCCGGCATCGGTGAAGATGTACTTGTAGTCTTCGACCGTAATGTTGGGGTACATGGGCACGCTGGTACCGCCAATCTGAGCAATGCCGAAGTCGGCCATTATCCATTCCGGGCGGTTCATGCTAATGATTGCCGCCTTGTCGCCGCGCTTCAGGCCCAGGGCCACCAGGCCAAGGCTCACCCGGTCGGTTTGCTCCTGGGCTTGCTGAGTGCTGACGGGCGTCCACTGGCCGTCGATTTTGGCCGTCAATGCGTCGGCTTTGGGGAAATTATCGAGTTGATTAGGTAGAATATCGAAAGAGCGGCGAACATCCATCAGCGGGTGGGATAAGGCTTTTGCAGGCGTGAAATTGTGGCTAAATAAACAAGCTTTTTCTATTAAAATGTCAGTTACGAGCTTTTGGCTTCGCCGCACCAGAATGAAAATGCGGCGGCCGTGCCCAAAGGCGTAATTTTACGCCTCTGCTTTTTGCGCTTACATGAACCTGGCCCTGTTTTTTGACCCGCTCGCCGACGACGAGCTACCGGCCTCCCCCACCGCGCTGGCTGCGTACGCCACGCGTTTCACGGAAAGCTTTCCCGACTGGCGCGGGGCCGACTTGGCCCTGCTCGGCCTCGACGAGTGGCGCGGCAGCAGCGCCGGGGCCCCGCCCGCCGGCTACCACGGCGCCAACCGGGTCCGCGAGCGGTTTTATCAGCTGCAAAAGGGCACCGGGGCCCTGCGGCTGGTCGACTTGGGCAACCTGCGTCCCGGCCTCACCTTGGAAGATACCTACCAGCGGTTACGCGAAATCGTGGCCGCCCTGCTTGACGCCAGCACTGTACCCGTGCTGTTGGGCGGCTCGCACGACCTCGACTACGGCCAGTTTTTAGCCTACGAAACCCAGGATCGGCCGGTGAGCTTTGCCATCGTCGACGCCCGACCCGACATGGCCGAGCCGGGGCCCGGCACCGCGCCCGAGGCCAGCCACCTGCGCCGTCTGCTGGTACACGAGCCCAATTTTGTATTTAGCCTGGCCCACCTCGGCCATCAGCAATACCTGACGCCGCCAGAGGTGCTGGTAGCCCT
>JANPOR010000467.1:0-9755 GCA_031428075.1 Hymenobacter sp.
CCGGTGCAGGCCCTGCAAGGCCGGGTAGCGGGCGTGGAAGTCACTTCCAACAGCGGACAGCCGGGCTCCGGCACCCGCATCCGGGTGCGCGGCGTGGGCACCATCAACAACAGCGACCCGCTGTACGTGGTGGACGGCTTCCAAACGGCCGACATCAGCTTTTTGCTGCCCACCGATATTGAGTCAACGGAAATTTTGAAAGATGCCTCGGCCACGGCCATCTATGGCTCGCGCGGGGCCAACGGCGTGGTGGTGATTACCACCAAGCGCGGCAAGGTGGGCAAAACGCAGTTCAGCCTGACCGGCTACACGGGTTTCCAGCAAATCCGTAAAAAATTGGATTTGACCAACGCCGCCCAGTACGCCACGCTGGTGAGCGAGGCCTACACCAACGCCGGCCAACCCATCCCCGCCGACTACGCCACCCGCTTCCAGTCGGCTATCCAGAACAAAGAAGTGGGCACCAACTGGCAGGACCTCGTGACCCAGCGGGGTCTGATTACCAATTACAGCCTGTCGGCCTCGGGCGGCACCGAGCAGAACCGCTACTTGGTGAGCGGCAGCTACTTCAAGCAGGACGGTATCGTGCCGAATTCGGGCCTGAAAAAGTACGTCATCCGCCTCAATAACGACCTCGTGCTAACCGAGCGCATCAAGGCGGGCGTTTCGGCTAACTTCACTAATTCCAACCAGACGTCGAACGGCGTGCAGGGCAGCTACCTGAGCAACGGCATCCTCAACGGGGCCCTCACGGCCAACCCCATCGTGACGCCCTACACGCCAACGGGCGCGTACGCCTATGATGACATCACGAACTTCACGCCCAACCTGCTGCGCATCATCGATGAGCAGCAGTACAACAAGACGTACACCAGCAATCTGTTTTCCAACGCCTACGTCGACGTCTCGTTGGCCAAGGGCCTGTCGTTCCGCTCCACCTTCGGCATCAACTACAACAACTACCACGGGAAGGTGTACCAGCCCCAGTATTTCGTGGGCCTCAACGACCAGCGTTCGATCAGCCAGCTAAACGAAGGGCGCTTCGAGAACATCAGCTGGGTATGGTCCAACTACGCCAATTATACGTTGGACCTAGGCAACCGCAGCTCGTTTTCGGCCACGCTGGGCCAGGAGTCGCAGCGGAGCTACGGCAGCGGCGTTAGTGTCACGGCGTTCGATGTGCCGGCCGACGCCTCACTCCAATACCTGTCGGCGACCCGCAGCGCCGTGCCTAGCCTGACGACCCCAACCCCCTACGATACGGGCTTGCTTTCGTACTTCGGCCGGGCCAACTACAACTTTCGCGACAAGTACCTACTGACGGCCACACTGCGCTTCGACCAAACATCGAAGTTCCTGCCAGCCGTGCGTACGGGCACCTTCCCATCAGTGGGGGCCGCCTGGCGCATCTCCAACGAGGAGTTTCTTAAGAATGTAAGCGCCCTCTCGCAGCTCAAGCTGCGGGGCAGCTACGGGGCCGTGGGCAACCAGAACGCCGCGCCCAACTACGGGTTCGCGTCGGTGGCCACGAACCAGCAGAACTACGTGTTCAACAAAAATCTGGCCCCCGGCCTGGCCATTACGCAGCTCAACAACCCCAACCTGAAGTGGGAAACGGCTCTCACCACCGACTTCGGCATCGACGCGGACTTTCTGGACAGCAAGCTCTCGTTCACAGGCGACATTTTTGAGCGGCGTACCAAGGACGTAATCGCCCTGCTACCCGTGGCCGACTACGTGGGCCAAGCCCCTGCCAGCGCCAACGTGGCTTCGCTGCGCAACCGCGGCCTGGAACTGGCTCTCACCTACCGCAACACGGTCGGTAAGTTCGGCTACGCCCTAAACGGCAACTTCACAGCCATCAACAACAAGATTACCGACCTAGGCGGGGCCAGCCCCATCGCCAGCGGTAATGTGCTTTCGCAAATCGGCAATACAACGCTGACGGACGTGGGCCACGAAATCGCTTACTTCTACGGCTTGCAGACCGATGGTATTTTCCACAACCAGCAAGAAATAGACGCCTACAAGAACACGGCCGGTGCCCTGATCCAGCCCAACGCCAAGCCCGGCGACGTGAAGTTCCTAGACGTGAACGGTGACGGCCTCATCAGCGACAAGGACAAAACGTACCTGGGCAGCGCCACGCCAAGCTTCAGCTACGGCTTTTCGGTGAACCTGACGTACGGCGGCTTTGACTTTAGGGCCCTGTTCTACGGGGTGAAAGGGGCCAAAGCCGTTAACGGGCAGGCGTTCAACCTGTCGAAGACCAGTAATTTCTCCAGCACGTGGACCAACTTCTATGCCTCGCGCTTCGACCGCTGGACGCCCGCTAATCCGAACACCGACCAGCCCCGCGTGACGTCCCAGGACGCCAACGGCAACGACCGGTTCAGCGACCGGTTCGTGGAAGATGCTAGCTACCTGCGCCTGCGCAATGTGGAGTTGGGCTATTCGCTGCCGAAGAACCTACTGGCAAAATTCCAAGTCAATGGCTTCCGGGTGTACGCTTCAGTCGATAACCTGCTCACTTTCACTAAGTACACGGGTCTCGACCCGGAAATATCGGCCACGGGCTACTACAACAACCCGTTGGCTTACGGCGTGGATTTCGGCAATTACCCGCAGCCGCGCACTTACCGTTTGGGCTTCAACGTTCAATTTTAATTCGTTAATAATTACTGCGCCATTATGAAAACTGCCCACGCAGCCCGCTTTGTCGCCCTGACGGCGATGGCGGTGCTTTCGCAAGGATGCAAAAGTTTCCTGGATAAAGACCCGCTTGGTACCACCACCCAGGCCAACCTGTTCAAAGACCCTGTGAACGCCGTGCAAGCCGTGAACGCGGTGTACGACGCGGCTTCCTGGGACGAGGGGCCCAAGTGGGGCAACGGCCCTTACACCGGGCACATGTACGAGTGGATGTTCGGGGACGTGCTGAGTGACGACGCTGAGAAAGGCAGCACCCCAAGCGACTACGGTGACTTGGTGAAGCTCAAAACCTGGACCGCCGACCCATCCAATGGGCCCCTGACCACGCTGTGGTCGCACAGCTTCACGGGCATCGCCCGCGCCAACACGGTGATAAATAACATCGACGGCGGCACCGTCAGCGACGATCTGAAGAAGCGCTTGAAGGGCGAGGCGCTGTTTTTCCGGGCCTACTTCTACTTCTACCTGGTGCGGACGGTCGGCGGGGTGCCGCTATTCGAGCAAACGGTGCTGCCCACCGACGCGGGCAATGTGGCCCGCGCCAGCATTGCTCAGACCTACGCCTTCATCGAGAAAGATCTGAAGGCCGCCGCTGTGCTGCTGCCCGAAAAAGACGCCTACGCCGCCGCCGACCTCGGCCGCGCCACCAAAGGCGCGGCCAACGCTTACCTGGCCCGCGTGATTATGTACCAACTCGGTACCGTGAACGGCAACGGCCACACCTGGCAGGAAGTGTACGACCTCACCAGTACCGTCATCAGCTCGGGTAAGTACAGCCTGTACTCGAACTACGCGGCCATTCATCAGACGGAGGGCGAGAACAGCAGCGAGTCCATCTTCGAGATTCAGTTCGCCACCTCGCCCGAGGGCTACGGCCCCATCAAGACCGGCACGACGAATAACGTGTTTCAGAACAACCGCAAGACGTTCGGCTACGGCTTCAACAACCCTACCCAGAACCTGGTGGACGAGTTCGAGCCCAACGACCCGCGCCTGCTCGTCACCGTCATCAAGGATCAGGACGTGGCGCTGGGTATCAAGAATGTCATCAGCATGTCGGAAAACGACACCGGCTACCTGAGCCGCAAAGTGGCCATCCTGCAACCCGCACAGAACAAATCCGGGGGCCAGAACATTCGCAAGTTCCGCTACGCCGACCTCCTGCTGATGAAAGCCGAAGCCGCTGCCCATCTCGGCAAAAGTGCCGAAGCCGTGGTCCTGATGAACCAGGTACGGGCCCGGGCCCGTACTTCCACCAAGCCGTCGGGCACCACGGTGGGTTCGACGGCTTACGAGCCGGCCAACACGCCCGCCGGCACCCTGCCCGACTTGGCGGTCGGCCTCGCGGACCAGGACTTATTGAACGCCATCTGGCACGAGCGCCGCGTGGAATTGGCCGAGGAATCACTGCGCTACTGGGACCTGGTGCGCACGGGCCGCTACATCAAGAGCCTGCCGGCCGCCGTGCAAGCTAATTGCCTGAAGCACGTGGCCACGGAAGCCTCAGTGAATCCTGTGCCGCTGCTGCCCATCGAAATCGTGGATACGCAAACCTGGGGCCTGGCCCAGAACCCGGGGTATTAATTAATGCCGGATAGTAACAAGGCGGCCCGCCGACTCCATTCGAGTTGGCGGGCCGCCTTGTTTTGGGAATCTCAGCTTAAATAAGCTGCCAGCTTGCTCCGCAACAACTCGATCAGCGCCGGGTCGTTCAACTGGTAGCGGTCGGGGATGCGCAGGCTGATAATGGATTTGCCGGCCAGTGTGTCGGCAAATTTTTCGCGCAGGCGTTCGGCGTGGCGCTTTTCCATGACAAACACCACGTCGGCCCAGCCCAGGTGGCCGGCCGGGACGGGCACTCGGGCCCCGGCTTCAGTGCCGGCTGAGCGGGCTGCAACGAGAAGGTGGCCTTCAGAGGGTTGCTCGGTCGTGGGGTTACGCCAGCAGTTTTGGCTGCAAATAAAGAGAAGTTGACGGGGCAGGTTCTCCAGTATATCAGCGCACGATGGCTACCTTCACCTTTTTGCCTTTCACTTTGGCGTTCTGCATTTTGGCCAGTACGGCTTCGGCCTGGGCCTCGGGCACGGCCACGAAGCTGTAGTGGTCGAATACCTCGATGCGCCCCACGGCGTCGCGCTCTAGGCCGCCCACGCTTACGAAGGCACCGACTAAGTCGCCGGCGCTGATCTTCTCGCGCTTGCCGGCTGAGATGTGCAGCGACACTGTGCTGGGGCGCGGCGCCTTGGGCGCGGCCGCGGGCAAAGACGGCGGCACTAGGCGTGCCCACTGCACGGTGCCGGCGGCGGGCCAGCTTTGTAGCTTGGCTTGCTCGGGGGGCGTTACGAGGAGGTGCGCGGTGCCGACGGCTCCAGCGCGGGCCGTGCGGCCGGCCCGGTGCTGGAAGGTATCGGCTTGCTCGGGGGCGTCGTACTGCACCACCGTGTCGAGGTCATCCACGTCGAGGCCCCTGGCGGCTACGTCGGTGGCTACCAAGGCTGTGGCCGAGCCGTTGCGCAGCTTCATGAGGGCCTTGTCGCGCTCGGGCTGTAGCATTTTGCCGTGTAAGGCTTCGGCGGCCACGCCCCGGCCGCGCAGGAAGCGGGTCAGTTCCTCCACCCGGTCGCGGGTGTTGGCAAACACGAGGGCGCGGCCTGCATCGGGCTGGTTGAGGACGTGGAAGAGGGCGGCGGGCTTTTGGTCGGCAGCAGCCACCACGTGGCCCCGTAGCACCAGGCTGCTAGGCAGGGCCGCCGCGTCGGCTCTGCCGCCGTCCACGCTCACCACCTTGGGCCGGGCTAGGTGGGAGCGCACTAAGGCCAGCACCTTGTCGGGCATAGTGGCCGAGAACAACAGCGTCTGGCGGCGCTGGGGCAAACGGCTCACGATGGTCGCCATTTCCTCCTGAAAGCCCAAGTCGAGTAGCTTGTCGGCCTCGTCGAGGACTAATACCTTCAACTGATTGGGCACGAAGGTACGCTGTTCGAGGTGGTCGAGCAGGCGGCCGGGCGTGGCCACGATGACGTGCGGCACCTGATTTTCCATTGCCTTGCGCTCGTCGCGCATGGGATGGCCACCGTAGTAAGAAGCCACGCGCAGGTTGGGCATGTTTTTGCCGAGCTGACGCAGGGCGTCGCGTACTTGCAGGGCCAACTCGCGGGCGGGCACCAGCACGAGCACCTGCACGGCGGACTCGGCCAACTCGAGCCGCTGGAGCAGGGCCAGGCCGTAGGCGGCGGTTTTGCCCGAGCCGGTGGGGGCCTGCCCGGCCACGTCGTGCCCGCCCAGGGCAAAGGGCAGCACGGCCACTTGCACGGGCGTGGGCGTGGCCCAGCCCAATTCGGCGATGGCCGTTTGCAGGGCAGGAGTCAGGTCGAAATCGGCGAAGGCAGCGGGGCGCGGCGCGGCAGAAGAATCAGAAGTTTGCACCCGGCAAAGGTACGGCCGGCGCTACACCCGCCTTGCGAAGGCTGCAAACCGTTGCCACCCCGAATTACTCGTCATCGTCTACGTTGACCAGCCGGTAGCGCACGGCCGTTTCATTAGGACGGATGCGCAGGCCGATGCGCAGGGCGTACACCTTGGTAAAGGCGGCGCCGAAATAAAAAATCATGGCGCAGTAAAACACGAACAGCAGCACCAGCACCAGTCCGGCGGCCGGCCCGTACACGGGGCCCAGGTCCTGGCCCACGAGCAGCTTGCCCAGCACGGTTTCGCCCAGGCTGATGAGCACGGCCGTGAGTACCGCCCCGCGCCGTACGGCCCGCCAAGGCACCTTGGCTAGGCTCAGGGTGCGGAAGATGAGGCCGAACCACACGGCCAGAATGGTCAGGGCGGCGAGCGAGTCCAGGGCCCGTACCACGTAGTAAACTAAGGTGATGTCGAAGTCGCGGATGGCGTCGGCGAACAAGGAGAGCGTGGCGTCGGTGGCAAAAGCCAGCACCGTGAGGACTCCGGTAGCCAACAGCACGCCCCCCGACCGTAGCCGCTCGCGCAGCACCAGGGCCACCGGTCCGCTGCTGCGCCGGGGCCGGATTTGCCACAGCTGATTGAGCGAGTGCTGGATGACGGTGAACAGCGTGGTGGCAATGAATACCAGGAACACAAAGCCCGCCCACGTCACCGTCCGCGTGCGCATGGGGTCGGCCACGTTGCTCAGGATCTGTTCGATGAGGCCCGTGGCTGCCTTGCCCAGTACCCCGCTGAGCTTGCCCAGCAGCATGGTGCGTACTAACGAAGTAGGGTAGAGAGCCCGCAGTAGTTGGATGAGGATGATGAGGATGGGCGGCAGGGCAAACGAGGTGAAAAACGCCGTGGCGGCCCCCAGGCGGAGGGGGTCGTTGTCGGCCAGCTCGCGGGCGGCGTGGCGCAGCAGCAGCGGCAACTCGCGGTACCAGGGGGCGGGCCGGTGTACGGGCGGGAAGGAAGGAATCATGGGGCCCAGACGGCAATAATTTTGCCCCGTCCGTAAGCACGAAGGGGCCCGGCGAAGATACGTGCCGTCCGGCGGCCCCGGTTTCACAATGCAATTATCGTCATGACGGTTGACTCTCCATTGCCGGCACCCGCCCCGCCAGACGGCCCCGCGGCCCGGCCCGGCTGGCTGCGCCGGGTGCTCTTCGATCCCCTGCTGGACTTGCTCAAAGCGGGGCTTTCGCCCGGCCGGCTCGCCCTTACTGTGGGGCTGGGCGTGGCGTTTGGGGTGGCGCCCACGTTCGGGCTCACCACCGTCATCACCGCCGTGGTGGCCCTGCGCCTCCGCCTGAACGTGGCCGCCATGCAGCTCGTGTGCCACATGCTCACGCCGGTGCAGCTGCTGCTGCTGCTGCCGCTGCTGCGCTACGGCGGCGAGCTGCTTGGCCAGGGCGATGTCATAGCCCATCTTACGCTGGCCCAGCTGCAGTACCAGGTGCGCCACGACACCGGTCCTATCCTGCGCCTGCTGTGGCGGGCCGAGCTGGGGGCCCTGCTCATATGGGCGGTAGCGGCGGTGCCGCTGGTCGCGGGGCTTTTTTTTGGGCTGCGGCCGGTGTTCAGGCGTGTGGTGCGCCGATACGAAGTCACGGAGGCGTTGGCCGCGGTGCCAGCCACAGAAAAGTAACCCCAGCGTTGGTGATGGTTGCTGAGTAATCAATAACCAGGGCAGTCAGGGTGGTTTAGGCCCCAAACTGCCGCAAGTGGTGATCCAAATATTTCCAGCTCATTTCGCCAAACTCGCGGGCGGTGAGGTGGCCGAACAAGGGGTGACCCACGCTGTGCAGGGCATGGCGGGTAGGTCCAAGCAGCGTCAGCAACGCTGCCCGGTCGGCTTCGAAGGCGGTGGGCGCCGTCATACCGGAGGCCGCGTCCAGTTCTTTCAGCGTGCGCATGTCCGGTTTGAACGTCCGCAGTCGCGACACGAAATGCCGCTTCATGAGCGGTTTTAGGAAGCTTGGCACGCGCACCGACGTCACTGGCTTGTCGCCGCGGTTCATCTGCAGCTGGTCGGCGCAGTGCACCAGTAGCTGCCCGGTAGTCATTTTGCTCACTGGTGTTCGTTACCGGGCCGCAAGGTTCGTAGACGCGCTACCAAGGGTATCGTTGGGAAGTAGAAAGTTAGCAGCCACGGCGAAAATGATTCAGGACCGAGTGAATCTTGAACCAGTACTCACCAATTATTCAAATCAGTAAAATACTGTATCGCTGCTGTCTGCATAACTCGATTCACCGAACCAATCATTTTACTGGCTACCCCATCGTGTGGTAAATAGCCTGCACGTCTTCGTCTTCCTCAAACTTTTCAATCAGTGTCATCACTTCCTCAACCTGCTCGTCGCTGAGACTGACGGTGGTATTGGGCACGCGCTGGAGGGTGGCGCTCAGCACGTTCAGGCCCTTGGCCTCCAAAGCTTTCTGCATCTGGCCGAAGTCAGGGAAAAGGGTTTCGACCACCATGTAGCTATGCTCAACGCCGTGCTCGTCTTCCTCGTGGGTTTCGTACACGTCTTCGGCGCCGGCGTCGATCAACTCTAGCTCCAGTTCGTCGCGGTCGAGGCCTTCGGCGGCAAGTTTGAACACGCCTTTGCGGGTGAAGGTGTAGTCGCTGCTGCCCGAGGTACCCAGGGCCCCGCTGTTGCGGTTGAAGTAGAGCCGCACGTTGCTCACGGTGCGGGTGGGGTTGTCGGTGGCGGTTTCCACCACAATGGCCACGCCATGGGGGCCGTAGCCTTCGTACACAACCTCTTGATAATCTTTTTCTTCGCGGCTGCTGGCGCGCTTGATGGCGGCGTCCACGCGGTCTTTGGGCATGTTTACACCCTTGGCGTTTTGCATGGCCGTGCGCAGGCGGGCATTGGTGTCGGGGTTGGGGCCGGATTCCTTCACGGCCATCACGATTTCCTTGCCGATGCGGGTGAAGTCTTTCGACATTCGGTCCCACCGCTTCATTTTGCGGCCTTTCCGGAATTCAAATGCGCGTCCCATTCAGTTAATAATTAGCAATGAATAATGAGTGATTTCAGCCGGGGGTGGAGGGGCGGCCGCAATAATGGCGCAAGTTAGTAAAGCTAGGCGGGGGCCGTCAAATAGGTCTAGCCAAGTTATTTTAATATATAACATTAAATTTACATTTTAGATGTAGTTATGGGGCTTATGTTTCGGCTCGGCATTGCTGCCTAAATGGCTGGCCGCGCCGCCACGATTACCGAATCCAAGGGCCCCGGCCGGCGGTAGCCCGTCGCAAATCACTAAAGTCAACGTCTTATCTCTTGAGTACTATGATTACGACTACCACGCGGCAAAGTATCGCTGGCAGGGCCTGGGCCGGGCTAATTCTGGTGTGTCTCATGCTAAGCTTGGGCCTGGCAGCCTGCTCATCGTTAGTGCTGGCAGATGGCTCGCCACTGGCCATGGTGTCGGGCGGCAGGCCGCAGGGCCTGTTTTTCATGACGCAGTACTGGGTTGACACCCAGTCGCTGGAGAAGGCGGCGTACTTCTTCACCCCGGCCGGACAGGTGTTCGTCAACCCTGCGGGTTTCTCAGCGGCCGAGCTGGGGGCTCTGCCGGCC
>JANPOR010000468.1:0-7924 GCA_031428075.1 Hymenobacter sp.
CTGCTCAGCTGCCTAGGCTTTCTGGCTTACGGCTTCGTGGGCCTGGGCAAATTCGTCGAGATTTTCATCCCCTGGGAGCTGGTGAAGGGCTACGTGCCCTTCGCGGTATCGCCGCAGTACGTGCCGCACGTGTACGGCATCGTGTTCACGCTATTTGCCATGTTTTACGCTATCGTGGGCGGCATGCACAGCATTGTGCTCGGCGACATCATCAAATACTGCATCATGACGGTGGCCTGCGTGGCCATCGCCATTATTGCCTTTATGAACTTGCAAGGCAAGCACCTGGCCGTGCCCAACGGCTGGTTCAACCCCTTCTTCGGCTGGCGGCTGGGGCTCGACTGGACGAAGATTATCCCCGAAGTCAACAGCAAGATTTCGAGCGATGGCTACTCGCTGTTCGGTGTTTTCTTCATGATGATGGCCTTCAAGGGCGTGTTTGCGTCGCTGGCCGGGCCGGCGCCGAACTACGACATGCAGAAAATCCTCTCGACCCGCTCGCCCGAGGAGGCCAGCAAGATGAGCGGCTTCGTGTCGATTATTCTGCTGCCGATTCGCTACGCCTTCATCATCGGCCTCACCATCCTGGGCCTGCTCTACTACCACCAGATGAATCTGAAGGCCCCCGACGGCACTATCGACTTCGAGCGCATCTTGCCGATTGCCATCAACAACTTCCTGCCCGCCGGGCTGGTAGGTCTGACGCTCACGGGCCTGCTGGGGGCCTTCATGGGTACGTTCAGCGGCACCGTGAACGCGGCCCAGGCCTACATCGTCAACGACATCTACCTCAAGTACGTCAATCCGCAGGCTACCACTCGCAGCATCATCTCAATGAACTACGTGGTGGGCGTGGTGGTGGTGGCCGTGGGCGTGGCCCTGGGCTTCGTCGCCAAAGACGTGAACACGGTGCTCCAGTTCATCGTGTCGGCCCTCTACGGCGGCTACATCGCCTCGAATGTGCTGAAATGGCATTGGTGGCGCTTCAACGCCACGGGCTTTTTCGTGGGCATGCTCACGGGCATCGTGGCGGCGCTGGTGTTCGGGGCCCTCATCCCGTCGGGCAACTTGCTGTATTGGTTCCCGCTGCTGTTCGCCATTTCGATGACGGGCTCCGTTGTTGGCACTTACCTCTCGCCGCCCACCGACGCGGCGGTCCTACAGTCGTTTTATAAAACGGTGCGGCCCTGGGGCTTCTGGGGCCCGGTGCTGGCCCAGGTGCAGGCCCAGGACCCCACGTTCCAGCCCAACCGCAACTTCGGGCGCAACATGTTCAACATCGTGCTGGGCATTATCGCGCAGCTCTGCCTCACCATCCTGCCCATGTATTTGCTGCTGAGCCAGCACGTGCCGCTGGCCATCACGGTCGTCATTTTAATTGTCATCATTCTCATCCTGAAAAAAACCTGGTGGAACCGCCTCAGCGACGACTAATCTTTTGACCATTAGCGGTTGGCTGAGTGCCGTTAACCGCTCTTGGCTAATGGCTCGGCCAATCGCTAAAATCTTGCAAATTTTCTCAACCGCTAAAAGCTACCAGCTAAAGGCCAACAGCTAAATTTTATGGCTTCTGCATTTCATCGCCGCCTGCACCTGCTGCAAACCAATTACGACCACCTGCTTCGTTTACCCAACCGGAAGGAAGAGGTTGGCAACGGCATCTTCGACCGCTACGCCCACCCGGTGCTGACGGCCGCCCACGCCCCCCTGGCCTGGAAATACGACCTGAACCCGGTCACTAACCCCTTCCTCATGGAGCGCATCGGCATCAATGCGGCGCTGAACGCGGGGGCCATTAAGTGGCACGATAAGTACGTGCTGGTGGCGCGGGTGGAAGGCAACGACCGCAAGTCGTTTTTCGCCGTGGCCGAAAGCCCCAACGGCATCGACAACTTCCGGTTCTGGGACCGCCCCATCACCCTGCCCGAAACCGACGAGCCCGACACCAACGTGTACGACATGCGCTTGGTGGCCCACGAAGACGGCTGGGTTTACGGCCTGTTCTGTACCGAGCGCCGCGACCCCAGTGCCCCCGACGCCGACCAATCGGCCGCGCTGGCCAAGTGCGGCATCGCCCGCACCAAAGACCTGATTGCCTGGGAACGCCTGCCCGACCTGACCACCTCCTCGGCCCAGCAGCGCAACGTGGTGCTGCACCCCGAGCTCGTGCGCGGCCAGTACGCCTTCTATACCCGCCCGCAGGACGGCTTTATCGCCGCCGGCAAAGGCGGCGGCATCGGCTTTGGCCTGTCGACTTCCATCGAGCACGCCGTGGTGATGCAGGAGGTCATCGTAGACAAAAAACAGTACCATACCATCGCCGAAGTGAAGAACGGCCTGGGCCCGGGCCCGCTCAAAACTGAGTTGGGCTGGCTGCACCTAGCTCACGGCGTGCGCAATACCGCCGCCGGCCTGCGCTACGTGCTGTACCTATTCCTGACCGACTTGCACGACCTTACCAAAATTACCCACAAGCCGGGTGGCTACTTCTTGGCCCCGGAGGGCGAAGAACGGGTGGGCGACGTATCGAACGTGGCCTTCAGCAACGGCTGGATTGCTGACGACGACGGCCGCGTGTTCGTGTACTACGCCTCGTCCGACACGCGGATGCACGTGGCCACCACCACCATTGCGCAACTACTCGACTACGTGGTGAACACGCCCGCCGACGGCTTGCGCTCGGCCACTTCGGTGCAGGCCATCGGCGCGCTCATCGACCGGAACGAAGACTTCCTGCGCAGCGATAGCCCCCCTGCGGCCGCACAAACTGCGCTCAACTCTGCGCCTTGAGCGCCCCACCCTTCCCCTTTATGTACCAAGCCGCCGCTTTTCAGCGCGAGTTAGAGAGCCTCCTCTCCTACTGGGCCCACCGGGCCGTGGACCAGAAAAACGGTGGCTTCTACGGCCGCATCGACGCGCACGACGCCGTGGTGGCGGGCTCCCCTAAAGGCGCGGTGCTCAATGCCCGCATCCTGTGGACGTTTGCAGCCGCTTATAACAACTTCCGCGACCCTGCCTACCGGGCCCTGGCCGAACGCGCTTTTCACTACGTTCGCCAGTTTTTCATCGACCCGGAATTTGGGGGCGTGTATTGGTCGGTAAACGATGAGGGCCAGCCGCTGGACACCAAAAAGCAGGTGTACGCGCTGGCTTTTACCATCTACGGCTTGGCTGAATATTACCGCGCAAGCGGCGACGAA
The DNA here is from genome assembly GCA_031428075.1 of Hymenobacter sp. Lineage (GTDB taxonomy): Bacteria > Bacteroidota > Bacteroidia > Cytophagales > Hymenobacteraceae > Hymenobacter. Next base: position 3,201 of record JANPOR010000468.1, read on the forward strand.
ACTGCCCTGACTTTGGCGCAGGCGCAGTACCGGGCCATCGAGGCGCACAGCTTCGACGCTGTCCGGGGCGGTTACCTAGAGGCGTTCGCCCGCGACTGGCAACCCTTGGCCGATCTGCGCCTCAGCGCTAAGGACGCCAACGAAAAGAAGACCATGAACACGCACTTACACGTACTGGAGGCTTACGCCAACCTGTACCGGGTCTGGCCCGATGCCGGCCTGGCCCAGCAAATCCGGGGCCTGCTGCGCGTGTTCGACAAGCACATTGTTGACCCCGTCACGCACCACCTGCGGTTATTTTTCGACGAAAACTGGCAATCAAAGTCAGAAGTCATTTCCTACGGCCATGATATCGAAGCCGCCTGGCTACTGCTCGAAGCCGCCGAGGTGCTCGACGACCCGCAGTTAGTGGCCCGTTTCCAGCAGTTGGCCTTGCCCATAGCCACCGCAGCCGCCGAAGGCCTCGACGCCGACGGGGGCCTCAACTACGAGTTGGAGCCCGGCCACTTGGTGCGCGAAAAGCACTGGTGGGTGCAAGCCGAGGCCATGGTAGGCTTCCTCAACGCCTACCAGCTCGGCGGCGGCGAGCACTTCCTCGACAAGTTCGGGGCCGTGTGGGAGTTCACTCAAGCGCACATCCTCGACCGGGCGGGCGGCGAGTGGTTTTGGGGCGTGGACGCCGATCATGCCCTGATGCCCGGCCAAGACAAGGCCGGCTTATGGAAGTGCCCCTATCATAACGGCCGCGCCTGTCTCGAAATCCTCCGGCGCAGCTCCGGAGGGGCATTTTTACCGCACTAGCTTCCTGCCATGGACAGACGACACTTTCTACAAATTTCCGGCGCGGCCCTGGGCGGATTAATAGTCCTTTCGGCAACCGGAACAGCCGCTGGTCCTACTGAAACCGTGGAGCTACCAGCCCAGGTTTTCGTCCAGCTCGACGGCGGGACACAGGCCCTGACGTCCAAAGACCGCACCACCTGGACTTACCGCGATGTAGTGGTGCGCTTGGTGCCGCAGTCCGGCGGGGCCCTGCTAGTGGCGGTGCAGTCGCCCACCGCGGCCCTGCACGCCGTGCAGCTTCAATGGAAATACCCGCAAGACCCCACCGCCACCGTGCTCGGCGACGCTTGGGAGCGCACCTATGGCGATGTGCAGTTTCAGCCGGCAGCTTTCGCCCGGCGGTTGCCGTGGTACCTCGTGCAGCACGACCCCAAAAACCACCGCACGGCGTGTTTTGGGGTGAAAACGGGCTGTCGTACGCTTTGCTATTGGCAAGTGGGCGACGGCAAAATGCAACTAACCCTAGACGCGAGCAGTGCCGGAGTGGGCGTGCAGTTGGGGGCCCGCACCCTCGACGCCGCCACTGTGCTGGCCACCACCGGCCACCCGGACGAAAACGTTTTTGCCACCGCCCGCCGCTTTTGTAGTCTGCTGTGCCCCACGCCCCGGCTCCCGCACCAGCCCGTGTACGGCATCAACGACTGGTACTTTGCCTACGGCCAGAATTCGAGCGCTCTCATCTTGGAGCATACGGCCCTACTGGCCGACCTGGCCCCGGGCGGCAACAACCGGCCATTTTCGGTAATCGACGCGGGCTGGGCAGCCTACTCGCCCGCCCTCCCCGGCGACTGCTGCTGGCAGGACGATTTTTCGCAGCCCAATGCCAAGTTCCCGGACATGCACAAACTGGCCGGCGACATCCGCCACCAAGGCATGCGGCCGGGCCTATGGACGCGCCCGCTCTGCGCCCGGCACGACGACTCTCCCACCCGACTACTGCCCAGCATTCCGGGCCGCGACGACCCCAAAAAACCGGTCCTCGACCCCACCATCGCCGAAAATCTGGACCGCATCCGGCACAATTTTGCCACTTACCAAGCTTGGGGCTACGAGTTGGTGAAGCATGATTTTAGCACCTACGATTTGTTGGGCAGGTGGGGCTTCGAAATGCCCGAGCGATTTACGGCCCCTGGCTGGCGCTTCTATGATAACAGCCGTACCACCGCCGAAGTCATTCTGAATCTGTACCAAACCATCCGCGAAGCGACGGGTCCCACCTACCTCATCGGCTGCAACACCGTGGGCCACCTCGCGGCAGGCCTGTTCGAGCTGAACCGCACCGGCGACGACACCAGCGGCCTGGAATGGGACCGTACCCGCAAAATGGGCGTCAACACCCTGGGCTTCCGGTTGGTGCAGCACGACAAGTTCTTCGCCGTCGACGGCGACTGCGTAGGCATCACGCCCAAGGTGCCGTGGGCCCAGAACGAGCAGTGGTTGCGCCTGCTGGCTGGTAGTGGGGCCCCACTGTTCGTGTCGGCGCAGCCGGGGGCGGTAGGTGCGGCCCAAAAGATTGCCCTTAAAGACGCCTTTGCCCGGGCGGCACGGGCGCAGCCCGTGGGCGAACCCCTCGACTGGCTGACCACGCTGTGCCCCACAAAATGGCGGCTCGATGGCCAAGTGACCGACTTTGACTGGAGCTAAGAACAGGATTTTTACCTGCCACGGCACCCATTCATTAACCTGTTTCTTATGAACCGCTTTCTGATTTTCGCCGCTTTCGCGTTAACCGCTACCGGGGCCCGCGCCCAAACGTATTCCGTCAAAGACTATGGGGCCCTGAACGACGGCAAAACCCTGGCCACCGGTGCCATTCAGAAGGCTATTGACGCCTGTAACCGTGGCGGCGGCGGCATGGTGGAAGTGCCGGCCGGTACGTATCTGACCGGTACTATCAACTTGAAAACCAATGTTAATCTGCACCTTAGTAGTGGGGCCGTACTCAAAGGCAGCCCCAACCTCAGCGACTATCAGACCTACTCTGTGCAGACGTTCGGCATCAACCGCTACGGCATCTTGTACACGGCCAACTCTCAGAACGTGGCCCTGACCGGGCACGGCGCCGTAGATGGCAACAACGAGGTGTTTTATGATTTCACTCACGCCAAAACCATCGACACCGCCAGCACGCGCTACACGCGGCAGAAAAACAACTACCGCCACGTAGCCAGTGGCCTCGGCGACGGTCCCGTGGTGCCCAAGGACCGGCCCCGGCAGATGGCAATTTTCGCGCAGTGCAAAAACGTACGCGTCACCGACGTGTCGCTACTCAATTCGCCGTTCTGGACCCTGCACTTCGCCGACTGCGACGCGGTAAACGTGAACGGCATCCGGTTGTGGTCGGGGATGCTGGTGCCCAACGCTGATGGCATCGACGTGACGAGCAGCAGCAACGTGACCATCGAGAACAGCGACATCCGCACCGGCGACGACGCGCTGGCCATCGTGGGATACGATCACCACTTCGAAATCGCCGGCTTCAGCGGCCTCAAGCACGCTTGCGAAAACATCAACATCAGTAACTGCAACTTGCAGTCGTACTCCAGTGGCATCCGCATCGGGTTTCTAGATCAGAACCCGATACGCAACGTCAACGTCATCAACTGCAACATCACTAACTCGTCGCGAGGCATCGGCGTCTTTTTGCGCGACGAGGGCTCGATTGAGAACCTGACGTTCACCAACGTTCGCATCGAAACCCGGCTGCACACCGGCGACTGGTGGGGCAACGGCGAGCCCGTCCACATCTCGGCCATCCGGGGCAAGGAAGGCGTGAGACTGGGTCACATCAAAAACGTGACGTTCACCAACGTCAGCTGCAAAGCCGAAAACGGCATTCTGCTTTACGGCACCGACGAAAGCGTCTTGGAGGACATCACCTTCAATGGGCTAAAAATGGAGTTCGCCGACAGCCCGCTCAACGATGTGGCCGGTGGCAACGTGGACCTGCGCGGCAATTCGGACCCCAAGTTTGGCCTGTTTGCCCGCGACATCCCCGCCTTCCTGGCCGAGCACGTAAACGGACTCACTATTAACGATTTTAAGGTAGAGTGGACGGATCCACGCGCCAGCTTCCTCACCAACGGCATCGAAATCAACCATTTCAAAAACGTGCGCATCGCCAACTTCACCGGCACAGGGGCCCCCAACAACCCCGCCGCCCGCCCAGTGGTGCTGAGCGACGGCACCAACGCCGCCGTGGACCTGCAGAGAAACTTAGTGGTGCGCAAAAACGTGCACTAGCCAGCCGGCCCTGCAGCACACGCACCGCTTCATCCTGGTTTCCAGTACGCCTACTGCTCGTTGGGCAACGCGTACTCGATGCGCACAAACTCCCACTGGCCCTTTACCTGCTCGAACACAACGCATAGCACGGGCACCGACGCGTACCCCGAGGCGACGAAATGAGCCGCAACCGCCGGGTCCGGCTGTGGATACGCCGGATCGTGTTGCAAATGCACGACAAAACCAGGCACGTACTCTCCCGCGTACGCGCCCAGGCTTTGGAGCACGGCCCGTGCAGCATCCACCCGGATCTTGTCATTCGCAGAAAGAACTTCCGGAGGGTGATCTGGCATAATTCAAAGATAAAATAGTTTATCTTATCGTCATAGCCTTTAGTCAACTGCCAGAGCATTAAATACTCTTTGGGCCAGCTAACTACTTTATCACTGTCTAGTTACAAATAATTACTAACTGACTGTCTCTCCTTTAGTAAACATTAAACGCTGGAGTTGGCACGTAGCTTGCGCGACCCAAACCGGTGCTTGCACGATAACCGGTCTGCTGCTTGGCCGCATATGGCGGTAGCGCGACTAACGGTGTCTGACAAGAGCTATTCTTTGGTCTATCCGGCCCTCAAGTGCCACATAAGGACGGCC
>JANPOR010000469.1:0-14691 GCA_031428075.1 Hymenobacter sp.
TCGCTCTATTAATAATAATTTCTTCTTTTAATTAACTAATTAATAATTTTTTATTTTTTTATTTTAAATTATTTATTGAAATCGGATAGATCAACTTTCGAAATTTTTTATTTGGTGTATATCTCTCCATTCCAAGATCAAAATGGCATTTTTTAAAAAATCACCCCCGCAAACATCTAATTTTATTATAAGTGGCAACGATTGATCCTAATAGACAATTCAACAAGAATATTACTTCAAGTTCGCTTTTTCTGGTTTCAGGATAGCACTTTTATAGTAAATTCAATATACGCTTTACAAACTCCTTGGGATAGTTATGTAGAATTATATTAGCTATGTTTATCTGCGAATGTCAAGTTGAGATTAGTTACCGAAGGTATGCTGTTTTGTAAGACATTCGTATAATACAAATCTCTTCCATATTCCGTGTGCTTAACAAAGTATACTTGCTCCCAAATAAGAAATGGTTAAATTTTTTAGCCGATTTTGATAGTTGAATGGTCTTTTTCGTTTGGTCAAGCCAGTATCCTTTGGTTCTTTGAGCAGCCACCGTTCCTGGCTCCAAATACTACTTGAAAAACAACCGATTTCTTATTGAGGAATAAGTCTAGTGTCTAAGTCTGTGCTTTTATATTTCTAAAAATGACTTTATTCCTCACATTAGAAACTTCTAATTCCCTTCCAATCCCACGTTAATACCGCCCCCGCACCTTTGGGTCCTTCATTGGAGAATAACCCAACGGTATGGCCCCTTTCCTGCGCTTTGTTTGCCTGCTAGCGGCCCCTGTGGCGGCCTTAGGGGCCCCTGCGCAACCTACGGCCCCGCCCCGGCCGCTGACGTTGCCCGAGGCACTGGCCCTCAACCTGGCGGCCGACCCCGTGATTCGGTCGGCGCAGGCGCAGCTGGCAGGCGTGGCCTTCCGCCCGGCCGAAGCCAGGCTGGCCGCCGCGCCCCGGCTCGTGGCCCAGGCCCAGACGTTTTACGCCACCAGCAACCAGATTCGGGGCGCATTTTTTCCCAATAACGGCTCCACGCCGTCCGTCGAAGGCGGCTACCGGCCCAACGGCGCGAATGGGCAAAGCGCCAACGGCAGCCCCCTCACCTGGTCGAGCTTCGCCACGCTGCTGGCCGACGGGCCCATCGCTACCTTCGGTAAAACCCGCGCCGCCGTAGCCGCTGCCCAAAGTGCTCAAGACCGCCAGCAGGCGGCCGTGGACAACACTATTTTCCGCCAGCAAGTCGAGACGGCCGCCGCCTACGTAGCCGTGCTGAATGCAGACGCCGAGCGCCGCGTGTGGGCCGGGCAGGCCCAACGCCTGGCCGCGTTGCGCCGGGCGGTGCTGGCCCGCACCCGCAGCGGCCTGCGCCCGGGGGCCGATTCGTCGCTGGTTGACGCCAATTACGCCCGGGTGGTCCTGCGCGCCCAGCAGGCCCAGCTACGAGCCCAAACCGAGCGCCTGCGCCTGGCCGAGCGCATCGGCCTGCGGGCCCCCGACTTCGCGGTGGGCAGCGCGGCTTTCGTGCACGATGCACCGGCCCAATTACCCGGGGCCCTCACGCCCGACAGCCTGCTGCTGGCCGCCCACCCCGCCGCCCGCCTTCGCCAAGCCGACCTCGACCTGGCCCTGGCCGGGACCGAGGTATTTCGGCGGGCCCGGTGGCCCAGCCTGCGCGGCGTGGCTGCGCTGTGGACGCGTGGCTCAGGCATCGGTCAGGGCGAATACGAAAGCTTAAGCTACAACACGAACCTCGGCGCGGGGATGCGGCCGCGGGCGTTCAATAGCATGGTGGGCGTGGCGCTAGCGTGGTCGCTGGATGACGTGCTGCACCTGCACCATGCCGAGCAGGGGGCCCGTCTGGAGGCCGACGCGCGCCGCGACGATGCCCAAACCACCGGCCGCGCGCTGCGCCGCGCCTACGCCACCGCTGCCCTCGACGGCAGCACCAGCCAACAGCAACAGCAGCAGGCCACCGCCCAGCAGCAGGCCGCCCGGGCCACCTACGCCCGCTTCCTGGCCCGCTACAACAACGGCTTGGCCGACGTGGCCGACCTCAACCAAGCCGTCGACGTGCTGCAAACCGCCGAGCTGTACCGCCAGCAGGCCCGCTACCAGGGCTGGCAGAGCCTGCTTAACCAAGCGGCTGCCACCGGCCGCCTCCCCGATTTCCTCCTCGCCCTGCGAGGATAACTATCTTTTGATGAACGCCATGAATCTGCCTCGCAAACTCTTTCTGCTGTTGCTGCCGGGGGCGGTGCTGCTGGCCGCCACGCCGGGGGCCCTGGCCCAGCCGGCCGGGAGCGCGCCGTTATCGCTGGCCCAGGTCCTGGACCTCACGCGCCAGCACTACCCTAGCATCCGGGCCCGCCAGGCCGAGTTGGACGCAGCCCGCTTCGCCGTGAAGGAGCGCAAGGACGACTATCTACCCAAAACCGTATTTCAGGCCCAGGCACTGTACGCCACCAGCAACCAGGTACAAGGCACGTTTTACCCCAACGAAGGCACGGCCATCCCCATCGTGGGCTCCATCAAACCGAACACCAACACGTCGGACATGGTGTGGTCGAGTTTTTCGACGCTGTACACCGACTGGGCTTTCTTCAATTTTGGCAAGGTGAAGGCTGGCGTACGGGTAGCCCGAGACGAGGTGGGCACTCGCCAGGCGGTGCTTGACAACGAAGTGTTTCAGCAGCAAGTGCGCACCGCTGATGCGTACTTGCTGCTGCTGGTGAGCAGCGAAGTGGCCCACCGCCAGGCAGCCAACGTGCGCCGGGCCGAGGTGTTCCGCCGGACCACGACGGCCCGGGCCGCAGCGGGCCTGCGCCCAGGCGTCGATTCGTCGCTGGCCGATGCCGAGGTGGCCCGCGCTAGGCTCCAGCTGACGCAGGCAGAGCAAGAGGCCCAAACCCAGCGTCTGCGCCTAGCCGAGTTCACCGGCTTGCCAGCTACGGACGTTAAGGCCGATTCTGCCGGCTTTTATCACCGCCTGCCTATGCCTGCTACAGCCACAACTAGTGTACCTGATAGCCATCCACTGCTGCGCGAGGCCCTGGCCGCAGTGCAACGCGGCCGCGACGAAACTGCGCTGGCCCGGCTTTCGTGGCTGCCGTCGCTGCGGCTGTTCGGGGCGGCGTTTGCGCGAGGTTCGGGCATTGATAATGCCAAGGCTGACAACGGGGGCCTCATCTACCACAAAGGACTGTGGGAAGGGGTGAACTTCCGGGCCTATGACGTGATGGCGGGGCCCGTGGTGTACTGGGACTTATCGAACTACTGGCGGGCCCGCAACCGCACCCGGCAGGCCGATTATTTCCGCCAAAGCCGGCAATTCGACCTCGATGAGCAGCACCTCGTGCTGAACCGCGAAAACGAGGTGGCCGACCTTACCATGCAATACGCCGCCGAAAATGTAGGCGCGGCCGACCGCCAGCTCACCGCCGCCCAGGCCGCCTACCGGCAGTCATTGGCCCGCTACCAGGCCGGCTTAGCCAACGCCGTGGAACTGACCCAGGCCGTGACCATCCTCAACCGTGCCGAAGTGGACCACGCGGTGGCCGTGGCCGGCACCTGGCAAGGGCTATTGAAAAAAGCGGCGGCGACGGGTGATATCGCCGTGTTCACGAATCAAGCGAAATAGAAACACCTGACTCTTAATCGGCTGTCATCCTTTGCGGTGCATATGATGACAGCCGATTCAAGGACGATAAAAGATTAAAAAGCACTGCGTTCTCAAAAATCAAACCCGTGAATAAACTCATTGCCGCGGCCCTTTCCCGGCCCGTTACGCTGGTGGTGGCCGTGCTGGGGCTGCTGGTGTTTTCGCTGATGGCCGTCATGTCGATTCCCATCGACATTTTCCCGAAGCTGAACGCACCGACCATCTACATCGCGCAGAGCTACGGCGGCATGTTGCCCTCGCAAATGGAGGGCTTCATGGCCACGCGCTACCAGAACCAGATGCTGTACGTGTCGGGTATTAAGAACGTGGAGGTGAAGAACGTGCAGGGCCTGACGCTGGTTAAGTGCAGCTTCTACGAGAACACCAACATGGCCCAGGCGGCCGGCGAAGTGGCCAACCAAGTGGCGCGGGTGCAGTCGTACCTGCCGCCGGGGTCGCAGCCGCCGGTGGTGGTGCGCTTCGACGCCTCAACGCTGCCAGTGGGACAGTTGGTATTCAGTAGCGCCACCCGCTCGCTGAGCGAGATTCAGGACCTGGCTTCGACTAAGATCCGGCCGCTGCTGGCCCGCATCCCGGGGGCCTCGTCGCCGCCACCGTTCGGGGGTAACGAGCGCACGGTGGTCATCAAAGTCGACCCGGCCAAGATGCAGAGCTACGGCTTCACGCCCGACCAGATTGTGCAGACCATCGTGAAGCAAAACCAGATTTCGCCGGCCGGCGTGGTGCGCTCGGGCAACTTCGCCTACCTGGCCCCCAACAACTCGGTGGTGGACAAGGTGGCCGACTTTGGCCGCATCCCGCTGCGCCTCGGCCAGGGCCCCACGGTACTCGTGAACGACGTGGCTACCGTGAGCGACGCCGCCGACCAAACCGTGGGCTACGCGCTGGTGAACGGCAAGCGGGCCGTGTACATCCCGGTGACGAAGGCAGGCGACGCGTCCACGATGTCGGTGGTGAAGGCCCTGAAAGCGAAGCTACCCGAGATGCAGAGCCTGCTGCCCAACGACGTGCGCCTGAGTTACGAGTTCGACCAGTCGGTGTACGTGGCCAACGCCGTGGGCGGGCTGGTGAGCGAGGGCCTGATCGGGGCCATTCTCACGGGCCTGGTGGTGCTGCTGTTCCTGCGCGACTGGCGTTCGTCGCTCATCGTGGTCATTACCATTCCGGTGGCTATTCTGGCTTCGGTGATGATGCTAAACATGGTGGGCAGCACCATCAACATCATGACGCTGAGCGGCCTGGCCCTGGCCATCGGCATCTTGGTCGACGAGGCCACGGTGACCATTGAGAACATCCACCAACACCTGGAAATGGGCAAGCCCAAGGCCCGTGCCATTCTCGACGGCTGCCGCGAAGTAGCTTTCCCCGAATTCCTGATTCTGGTGTGTATTCTGGCCGTGTTTGCGCCCTCGTTTTTAATGACGGGCATTCCGAAGGCCATGTTCCTGCCACTGTCGCTGGCTATCGGCTTCGCCATGGTTTTCGCTTTTTTGCTGGCCCTCACGCTGGTGCCGGTGCTGTCAAACTGGTGGATGAAGTCGCACCACGGCGAACACTACCACGCTGCCCAAATGCTGGACAAGCAAGAGCTGGCCCAGGTGAACGACCATTTAGCCTACGAGCACCGGCCAAGGCAGCCGCGCGAGCGCATCGCCGGCTTCACCAAGCTCAAGCTGAACTACCAGATGCTGCTGCGCCGGCTAATGCCGCACCGGGGCCTGGTGGTGAGCGGTTACCTGGTGCTGACGTTTGGGCTGGCGGCGCTGCTGTTCCTCGATATTGGCCAAGACATGCTGCCCCACAGCAACGTGCACCAGTTTCAAGTACGGCTCATCAGCCCGACCGGCATGCGCATCGAGCGCACCGAGGAGCGGGTGCAGAAAGTACTGGTCCTCATCGAGCAGCTTGTGGGCCGCCAGAACGTGGAAATCTCGTCGGCCTTCGTGGGCCTAACGCCTTCCAGCTACGGCACCAACAACCTCTACGTGTTCAACGCGGGGCCCCACGAAGCCACCCTGCAAGTGGCCCTGAACGAGGACTTGAAAATCAATATGGACGACTTCAAGGACCGGTTGCGGGCGGCGGTGGCCCGGCAGATTCCCGGCGAAAGCCTGTCGTTTGAGCCTATTGAGCTGACCGAGAAAATCATGAGCCAGGGGGCCGCCACGCCCATCGAAGTCCAGATTGGCGGCAAGACCCTGACCGAAGGCAAGCAGTTTGCCGACCAGCTGCTGGCCCGAATGAAATCGGTGCCCTACCTGCGCGATTTGCGCATCAAGCAGCCGCTGAACTACCCGGCCCTCGACATCAACATCGACCGCGAGAAAGCCGCGCAGTTTGGCCTCACGGCCGAAGATGTATCAAAGTCACTGGTAGCCGCCACATCGTCCAGCCGCTTCACAGCCAAAAACTTGTGGCTAGATAACAAGTCCGGCTACGCCTACCAAGTGCAGGTGCAGCTGCCCGAATACGACATGACCTCGACCGCCGACCTCGAAACCCTGCCGCTGGTGCGCGGCCAGCAGCGCCCCACGCTGGGCGACGTGGCAACGGTGCGGCGCGAAAGCATCCCCGGCGAATTTGACCGCAGCGGGCCCCGGCGTCTGGTCACGGTATCGGCCAACGTGTCGGGCAAAGACCTGGGCTCGGCCGCCCGCCAGGTGCAAAAAATTATCGATAGCCTGGGCGCGCCGCCCGCCGGCACCACCGTGGAGCTGCAAGGCCAGGCCCAATTGCTCACCGATACCCTGAGCAGCTTGCAGACCGGCCTGGGCCTAGCCATCGTGGTCATTTTCCTGGTGCTGACGGCCAACTTCCAGTCTTTCAAGATTGCGCTGGTGGTACTCTCCACCATCCCGGCGGTACTGGCCGGCTCGCTGGGCCTGCTCTGGCTCACGGGCAGCACGCTGAATTTGCAGTCGTACATGGGCATCATTATGTCGGTGGGCGTGTCGGTGGCCAACGCCATCCTCATGATTACCAACTCGGAAGACCTGCGCTTGCTGTTCAACAATTCGACCCGGGCGGCCGTGACGGCCGGCGGCATGCGCCTGCGCCCCATTCTGATGACCTCGATTGCCATGATTGCTGGGATGCTACCGATGGCTTCGGGCCTGGGCGAATCGGGCGACCAGTCGGCCCCGCTGGGCCGGGCGGTTATCGGCGGGCTGTTTTTCTCGGCCATCGCCGCGCTGCTGATTTTGCCGTTGGTATTCAGCTTGGTGCAGCGTAAATCGTCCATCCAGTCGGCCTCGCTGAACCCCGACGACGCAGATAGCCCCTTCTACGATCAGCCTAAGGAGGTGGTGATGCGGGCCGCGTAGTCGGTCCTGCTGCTGCTCTTTCCCAATAAATCCTTCTCATGAACCACTTCCTCCTTCTTGTCGCCTGCGCCGCCAGCCTCGCGGCGTGCTCGTCCAACAAAACCGAAAAGGCCCCGACCGCCGTGGCCGCTGCGCCCGTGGCTACCTATGCCACCGTGGCCGTGGCCCAGCACCAAAGCAGCCAGCAGCTGCGCCTGCCCGGCGAGCTGCTGCCGCACTTCGAGGTGGCCCTCTTTGCCAAGGTGAACGGCTTCGTGAAGAGCATTTCGGCCGATATCGGCGACCGTGTGCGCCGGGGCCAAGTGCTGGCCCACATGGAGGCCCCGGAAATGACCGCCGACTTCAGCCGCGCCCAGGCCGACGTGCAGGCCGCCCGCGGCAAGCTGAAAATCAGCCGGCTCACCTACCACCGCCTGCGCCAAACCGCCTGCACCGCCGGGGCCGTAGCTCCCCAAGAGTTGGACCTGGCCCACGCCACCGTGCAGGCCGACAGCCTCGCCCTACTGAGCAAGTACCAGTTGGCCAGCGCCTCGCGCCAGATGTGCAGCTACCTCACCCTCACCGCGCCCTTCGACGGCATCGTGACCGAACGCCTGCTGAGCCCCGGGGCCTTGGTGGGCCCCGCCGAGAAGGACGCCCAACCCGTGCTGAAGCTCAAGGAAGTGGACCTGCTGCGCCTGCAAGTAGTGGTGCCCGAGGCCTATGCCGGCCAGCTGCACGAAGCAGCACCGATTCAGTTCGCCGTCAATGCCTTTCCCGGGCAGGAGTTCGCGGGCCACGTCAACCGCGTGTCGCACAACGTGGAGCAGGCCGTGCGCGGCGAGATGGTGGAGATTGAGGTAAAAAACCCTGACCTCAAGCTCACGCCCGGCATGTTTGCCAGCGTAGAATTACCCGTGCGTCGCGACGAAAAATCGCTCTTCGTGCCCAAAACTGCCTTGGTCGTTTCCATGGAAGGCAGCTACGTGGTGGCCGTGCGTGCCGGCAAAACCCACCGCATCTCCGTGCAAGCCGGAGCCGATGCCGGCGATGAAATAGAAGTAACGGGCCACGGCCTGCGCCCCGCCGACCAGGTAATTGCCAGCGCCGGCGACGACATCGCCGACGGCGTGGCCGTGCGCACCGCGCCCACCCCGGCGGGCGTAGCGGCTAAGTAGGCCATTTACAAAGCGAAGAAGTACGTGCCCGTTAGCTGCGCCACCCGGTTGTAAGCGGCGTCGGCGTTGAAGTCACGCGGGTGGTACAGGGAAAAACCGGGGTCAATATCGGTACTAGCAGATGATTGGTGCAGGTTGCGTAGGCCCAAGCCATAGCCGAGCTGCACTTGCACCGGCCCCTGCCGGTAGCCAATGCCGAAATTAACGCCCGTATCTAAGCGCCGGTTGTTAGTATTAGGGCCGTAAGAAGTTTGGTTGTCGAAAGCCACGGGCCGCGGCGCGGCTTGCGGGACACCGTATACCTGGTACATCGTGACGGTGCCGCTTTGGTGGCCGCCCACGGCCAGCGCCACGTAGGGACCGGCGAAAACTTGTAGGCCGTGGTCGCCGTGCAACGTGTAAACGGCATTCAGCGGCAGCTCCAGCCAATTGTAGCGGTTGATGCTGGTGCGCTCAATGGTGGTCCCGAAATCGCCAAAAGCGCTGCTAGTGTTAAATTTTTCCCCTTTCTGCGAGAACAACAGGGCGGGCTGCAAGGCAACGTTGCCGCGCCGGGCTTCCAGCACCAGCCCCGCCTGCCAGGCACATGTCACCGATTTATCGGCAGAAACGACAAGATTGCTACTTCCGCCATTGCTGGCCGGGTCCACCGTCGTCAGGGCGCGGTTGGCGCCGCTGCGCACGCCGAGGTGGTAAGTGATTTGAGCCGAAGCCGCGGTTGCGCCCGTCAGCAGGGCGGCGGTCAGCAGGAAAGTAGCATTTCGTTTCATGGAACGGAGGGTAAAGATATTACCCGGAGCACCGATTGGGACAGAAGGTTGCATGGCCACAACAAGGGCCCCTGAACCGCCTTATTTCCCCCGCAGCGAGGAGCCGCGGATCAGCAAATCGGGCTGGAGCAGCACCCGGCGCGGCGACACATTGAGGCGCTTTTCGTCCAGTATTTCGAGCAGCAGGCGCACGGCGGCTTGTCCCATCTGCTCGCAGCGCTGGTCGACGGTGGTGAGCGGCGGCTCGGTGAACGAGGTGAACATCTCGTTGCTGAAGCCGGTCAGGGCCACGTCCTGAGGCACGCGCAGGCCCCGTTTTTTCAGCACTTGCAGGGCTCCCACGGCCGAAAAGTCGCTGGATGAGAGCACAGCATCGGGCCGCTCGCGCAGCTTAAGCAATTGCTCCATGCCCCGGATGCCATCTTCGAGCCGCATGTCGCAGATAAACAGCAAGTCCTCGTCGTAGGGCACGCCGTGTTCGCGCAGAGCATCGCGGTAGCCCTGGAGACGGTTTTTGTAGATGTTCAGGTGCTGGGGCCCGGCGAAGTGAGCGATGCGCCGGCAGCCCTGGGCCAGCAGGTGCGCCGTGCTCTGGTAAGCACCTTCGCGGTCGTCGATGACCACGGCATTCACGTCGCGGCCCTCCAAGATGCGGTCGAAAAATACCAGCGGCATGTCGCGCTTGCTGGCTTTTTCGAAGTGTTTGAAATCGCGGGTAGTGCGCGAGAGCGACACCAAAATTCCTTCTACCTGGGCGTTGATTAGGGTTTCGATGTTTTTGCGCTCGTGGGCCACGTCTTCGTTCGACTGGCAGATGAGGATATTGAAGCCCGCCTTGGTAGCCACGGTTTCGATGCCTTTCACCACCATCGTAAAAAAGTGGCCGTCGATGTGTGGCACCAGCACGCCGAGCATGTTGCTGCGGCCCTTGCGCAGGCCCGAAGCCAGGTGGTTGGGGTGGTAGTTCAGCTCCTTGGCCAGCTTCATTACCCGTTTCCTAGTGGCCTCGCTAATGCTCGGATGGTTGCTCATCGACCGCGAGATGGTGGACACCGACACGCCCAGCGCGGTGGCCAAGTCGGTGATGGATACGCGCTTATTGACCACCGGATGGAAATATTAGAAAGATGATGCGATAATAATTGCGCAAATATTCATGCAAAATTTGCGTAGCCAAGCTCATCGGTGTTTGACTCTGCCCCTAGCCGGGCAGCGGCTGGGGCGTGTAGGTAGGCCCCACGCAACGTGGGCCCTGGGCGGTCCAGGCCAGTTTGTCGATGCACAACTGGCGCTCAGTCATTTGCGGATTCCAGGCATGGTACACCAAGTACTCGGTGCGGCCGTCGGGGCCCAGCACGTGGGAGTGGTGGCCGGGGCCCCGCACGTGGCCCGGCACTGCGTGGAGTACCCGCGCCCCGGCCCCGCCGCCGGCTTCCGAATAGGGTCCCAGAACGTGGTCGGCCACGCAGAAATCCACGCCGTAGCGGTCGGTGAGGAAATTGGCCCCGCTGTAGAAACAGTAGTATTTACCCTCGTGCCGCCGCACGTAGGGCCCTTCCAGCGTGTGCCACTCGGCAAACACACGGTTGTCGTAGAGCGGCATCCGGCGGTGGGCCTCGAAGAGCGTCCAGGGATGCCGGGCGCGCAACACGGTGCGCGGCTCCTGCGCCAGCTGGGTCATGGAAACCAGGCGATCCACCACTAGGCCGGTGCCAGGGAAGTAGCCATTGCCCGAGTCGATAAAGTCGCGGGCATAGAACAAATACCACTGCCCATCAGCATCTTGGAACGGGTGGGCATCGATGGCAAACTTACTTTCCGGCACATCCAGCAGCGCCACTTCCGTGTAGGGGCCCTGCGGCGCGGTGCTAGTGGCCACGTGCAGGCGGTGCCCCACAGTGGCCGCGATAGCCCCGCCGCCCCGCGAATAGTACATGTAAAAGGTGCCGTCGTGCAGCACCACTTCGGGGGCCCAAAAATCGAGGCCGTCGGAACCGGGCGGGGGCGTCAGGGCCCCGCCCGCGTCGCGCCAGTCCACCAGATTCTTCGACGCCAGCACGGCAAAGACGCGCCCATCGGCGGTGCGGCTTTGGCCGGTAGTGCCAAAGGCATAGTACGTGCCCTGGTGCAGCAGTACGGCCGGGTCGGGGAAGTTGCGCGGCACCACGGGGTTGGTGTAGGTGCGGGCGGCAGCGTGGGCGGAGCCACCGGGCAGCAAAGCCAGCAAACCGCCGGCCACGGCGTTCCACAAAAACTCGCGGCGGGAATCGGGATTGGGCACGGGGATGGGGTAAAAAAACCACGCCAGCCGCCGCGTCGGCGGCCAGCCGGGAGCAGCAAACCAGCGGGGGCGAATGTAAGGTTCATTTAAATATAAAGACAAAGGTTTGCACTAAATTGAAATACCCTATACCTTGGGGCCATTGGACATGAGCGGGCTTTTGCGGGGGAAGGCGGCGGCACAGTTTCGGCTTGGCCAGCAACTTTTTGCGAAACCTTTGCTTTATTTTTTTCGCCCCGGCGCGGGTATGCGCTGGTTTCGTGCGCCTCGGGGCGGCCGGTTATTTCCGCCTTTTCCTATTCACTTATGCTTCGCTCCGTTTTCTTGCTGCTAGCCCTGTTGTTTGAAAATACGCAGGCGGCCACGGCGCAAGCCCCCATCCGGGCCCACACTTTCACAAACCCATTGAGGGCCAACGGTCCCGACCCATAGGTTATCCGCCACGTCGACTACTATTACTGCGCCAACACGATGGGAACCAACCTTACCCTCTGGAAATTGAAGACCCTGGAGGGAATAAAAGACGCGGCCGGCGTGAAGGTGCGGACGCCGCCCGCTACGGAACCTAATTCGGGCGGCATCTGGGCACCAGAGCTGCACTTTCTCGACGGCAAATGGTACCTCTACTACACGGCAGCCGACAAAGCGCATTTCGCGGACAGCACCCGCTACGTGTTCGTGCTGGAAAATGCCAATCCCGACCCTACCGTCGGGGTTTGGGTGGATAAAGGGAAGCTGAACACGCGCTACGCCGGCCTCGATGGCCCGGTGTTCGCGCTTGGCGGCCGACGCTACTTCCTGTACTCGGCCGACGTGGGGCCCCAAAGCGTGCTGGCCATCGCGCCCCAGACGAACCAGTGGACGCTCGACACCGCCAAAGAAACCATCATCGCCCGGCCCACCCCGGCCTGGGAAAAAGGCGGCGGCCGGCAGATTTTGGAAGGCCCCGAGTTCCTTGCGGGCAAAAAAGGGCAACTGTTCGTGGTGTATTCGGCCAGCGCCTGCTGGGACGATAACTATTCGCTGGGCCTGCTCATAGCCCGCCCCGGCGCCAACCCGCTGCGGGCCGCGTCGTGGGTGAAATCGCTGGAGTCAGTCCTCCACCCCTCAGCCGCCCACGGCGTGTGGGGCACAGGCCACAACGGCTTTACCACCTCGCCCGACGGGCGCGAGAGCTGGATTATCTACCACGCCAAGGCGGCGGCCGACGGCAAGTGCGAGGGCCGTAACTCACGCGCCCAGCGCTTCGGCTAGCGCGCCAACGGCACGCCCGATTTCAGCGTACCGGCAGCGTTGGCCACGCCCATTGCCGTACCGTCGGGCGAGTAGGGCACGGGTGGGCGGCGCTTTTCTTTTTATGTCATCCATTTTCTCTTTTTTCGCATGAAGAAATTCTCGTTCCTGACGCTGTTCCTGGCGCTGCTCGTCGCGCCGGGCGCCCATGCCCAGGAAGTCAAGACCAAACCCAAGGGGGCCGTCGCGATGGCCACCAGCCAGCGGTGGCCCGCCGCGAAAGCCAACGCCTGGCACAAAACCCACCCGTGGATGACGGGGGCCAACTTCATCCCCAGCACCGCCATCAACCAGCTCGAAATGTGGCAGGCCGCCACCTTCGATGCCCCCACCATCGACAAAGAGCTGGGCTACGCCGAGGGCATCGGCTTCAACACGATGCGCGTTTTCCTGCACGATTTGGTGTGGAAGGAAGACCCAGCAGGCTTCAAGAAGCGGGTGAACGACTACCTAGCCCTCGCCGACAAGCACCACATCCAGACGGTTTTCGTGTTCTTCGACGATTGCTGGAACAAAGACCCGCACGTAGGGCCCCAGCCCGCGCCCAAGCCCGGCATCCACAACTCGGGCTGGATGCAGGACCCCGGCGACCCGGCCTCGCGCGATTCGGCCACGTTCGTGGGCCTGAAGCCCTACGTGACGGACGTGCTCACGAGCTTCGCGCACGACAAACGTATCCTGCTGTGGGACTTGTATAACGAGCCCGGCAACAACAACAAGGGGGCAACCTCGCTGCCGCTGCTGCGCAACGTGTTCGCCTGGGCGTCGGCCGTGCGCCCCGACCAGCCCCTGAGCGCAGGCCTGTGGAACTGGGACCAGGGCTTCGTGGGGTTGAACACCTTCCAGGCCCTGCACTCCGACGTCATCACCTACCATTGCTACGACGAGGTGCCGCTCCACGAGCGCATCATCGTATTGCTGAAAACGCACGGCCGGCCCCTGCTCTGCACCGAGTACATGGCCCGGCCCCGCAACTCGCGGTTCGTCAACATCATGCCCTTGCTGAAGAAATACAACGTGGCCGCCATCAACTGGGGCCTCGTGGCGGGCAAAACCAACACCAAGTACGCCTGGAACACGCCCCTGGCCGACGGCAGCGAGCCCAGCGAGTGGTTCCACGAAGTGTTCCGCCCCGACGGCACGCCGTACCACCAAGACGAGACGGATTTCATCAAGAAAATGAACAGTAAGTAGATGGCTGCCATGCGCTTCGTTTTCATTTCGCTGCTGGCGCTGGGGTTGCTGGGCGGCTGCGCCCGGCCGGCCGTCCCCGCCGCCACGGCCACTTTTACGAACCCGCTGCTGCCGTCGGGGGCCGACCCGTGGAGCATTTACCACGACGGCTATTACTACTACACCAACACCACGGGCAGCAACCTCACGCTCTGGAAAACCCGGAGCCTGGCCGACCTGAAAACGGCCGAGAGCAAGGTGGTGTGGACGCCTCCAGCCACGGGGGCCAACAGCCGCGACATCTGGGCACCGGAGCTGCACTACCTGCGGGGCAAGTGGTACCTCTACTACGCTGCCGACGCGGGCAACAACAACACGCACCGCCTCTGGGTGCTCGAAAACAGCTCGCCCGACCCGCTGCAAGGCACCTGGACCGACCGTGGCAAGCTGGCCGACCCAGCCGCCGACAAGTGGGCCATCGACGGGTCGGTGTTTGAGAACGACGGGCAGCTCTACCTCGTCTGGTCGGGCTGGGCCGGCGACGCGAACGGCCGCCAGAACATCTACCTGGCCCCCATGCAAAACCCCTGGACGCTGGCCGGCCCGCGGGTGCTCGTCTCCACCCCCACCTATGCCTGGGAGCGCAACGGCGACCTGACTGGCCCCAACAGCCCGCCCCATGTGGACGTGAACGAGGGCCCCGAGGTGCTCCGCCACGGCGATAAGCTCTTTCTGGTGTACTCTGCCAGCGGCTGCTGGACCGATACCTACGCCCTGGGGATGCTCACGGCGGCCGCGGGCAGCGACCTGCGCAACCCGGCGGCGTGGACGAAGACGGCGACGCCGGTCTTCCAGCAGTCGCCGGCCAACAAAGTGTACGCCCCCGGCCACAACTCCTTCTTCACCTCGCCCGACGGCCGGCAGAACTGGCTGCTCTATCACGCCAACGACGAGCCCGGCCAGGGTTGCGGCCGGTTCCGCTCGCCGCGGATGCAGCCATTCGCCTGGAACGCCG
>JANPOR010000470.1:0-5551 GCA_031428075.1 Hymenobacter sp.
CTTCCACGACTTGGCCGGGCAACGCGTGCGCATCCCGCTGCTGGGCCGCGAAATCCCCATCATTCAGGATGAATACGTGCTGACTGACTATGGTACGGGGGCCCTCAAGGTAACGCCCGCCCACGACCTGAACGACTATAATCTGGGCGTGAAGCACAACCTGCCCATCGTCGACATCCTCAATGACAATGGCACGCTCAACGAAAGAGCGGAGCTGTACGTGGGACAGGACCGGTTCGCGGCCCGCCGCAACATCGTGAAGGATTTGGAAGTGGCTGGCTTGCTCGTGAAAGTAGAGGAATACGGCAGCATCGTGCAAACCTCGGAGCGCACCAAGGCGGTGATCGAGCCCAAGCTGAGCATGCAGTGGTTCATGAAAATGGAGCACATGGCCAAGCCTGCCCTGGAGGCGGTGGAGAACGACACGGTAAAGCTGCACCCGGCCAAATTCAAAAATACCTACCGGGTGTGGATGGAAAATGTGCGCGACTGGTGCATTTCGCGGCAGCTCTGGTGGGGCCAGCAAATCCCCGCTTACTACCTTCCTGATGGCTCTTATGTCGTGGCTCTCTCGGCCGCCGAAGCGCTTGAACTGGCGCGTGAGCAAAATGGTAATGCTGGATTGGAAATTAGTGACTTACGCCAGGACGAAGATGTACTCGATACGTGGTTTTCGTCGTGGCTGTGGCCCATCTCCGTGTTCGACGGATTTGCCGATCCGGACAACGCCGACATCAACTATTTCTACCCGACCAACGACTTGGTGACGGGCCCCGACATCCTATTTTTCTGGGTGGCGCGAATGATCATGGCCGGGCTGGAATTCCGTCAGGAAGTGCCGTTTCGCAATGTGTACCTCACCGGTATCGTGCGCGACGCCCAGGGCCGCAAGATGAGCAAGCAGCTCGGCAACTCGCCCGACCCACTCGACCTTATCGCGCAATTTGGGGCCGACGCCGTGCGCACGGGGATGCTGTTTTCGGCCCCCGCCGGCAACGATTTGCTCTACGATGATAAGCTGGTGGAGCAGGGCCGCAATTTCGCCAACAAGCTCTGGAATGCCTTCCGCCTAGTAAAGGGCTGGGAGGTGGACGTGGCCTTGCCCTTCGCCCACGATAAACCCGTGGCATGGTTCGGGGCCCGGCTGGCGGCGGTCGTGGCGGAAATCGATAACCATTTCGAGAAGTTTCGCATTTCCGACGCGCTGCTGGCAGTGTACAAGATGGTGTGGGATGACTTCTGCGCCCAGTACCTGGAAATGGTGAAACCTGCCTACCAGCACCCCATTGACGCCGAAACCCTGCGCCATACCATCGCCTATTTCGAGACGCTGCTCAAGCTGTTGCACCCGTTCATGCCCTTCATCACCGAGGAGCTGTGGCACGAGTTCGCCGCCCGGGGCCCTCGCGATTACGTGACCGTGGCGCACTGGCCCAAGCCCGTGGCCCCGGCCGACAGCGCCCCCCTACTGGCCAGCATGGAAAAAGCGCTGGCTGTGGTGGCTGGCATTCGCACCGTGCGCAACCAGAAGGGCCTGGGCCCCAACAAACCGTTAACGCTGGTGGCCAAAACAGATGAGCCGGCGCTGTTCACCGCGTACGAAGACGTTCTGCGCAAGCTCGGGGGCATCACGGAGCTATCGTTTGCCGACGCTGGTCCAGCCGGAGCGGTGAGCTTCGTGCTGGGGGGCAGCGAATTTTTTATTCCGTTGGAAGGCCAGATTGACGTGGCCGCCGAGCGCGCCCGCCTCGAAAAAGAGTTGGCATACGCACAGGGCTTCCGCGAGTCCGTGCAAAAAAAGTTGGGCAACGAGAAATTTGCCCAAAACGCCAAGCCCGATGTGCTGGAGCGAGAGCAGCAGAAACTGGCCGACGCCGAAACCAAAATCATGGCCCTGGAGCAGGCGCTCAGCAGCTTGGGCGCGGCGTAGCGCCTAGCTGAAGGCATCCACTGGTCCAAAGACAGAGGCACCTCCCGATTTCGGGAGGTGCCTCTGTCTTTGGGTAGGGCAGTTGTCTATTGTTTGGGCATCGGCGCGATACCGGTACCATCTTTCTTCTGCTTCTGGGCCAGCTGGTTTTGCAGCTGAAAAGTGACCTGCTCGCAATCAGCAAATCGCTTATTAGCCACTTTTAGTGCTTCCTCGGCTGCCGTAAGTTGCTGGTAGAGAAAACCAATGAGGCCCAACGCCAAAATAAGGGAGCTGACAATAAGTATATTTTTCATGAGTTAACACGCCACGGAAGGCTCTTCAGAACTTATCATTTCCAACAAATTGAGGCGTCTGAAAGATTGAATATTCCAGATGTCCTGCTTTGTTGAAGATAACAACCGGCTGCTTCGGGCCATCTCCAAGAGCCCAGTAAGCCTTAAATGCTTGTATTTGGGTCGAACTGCTCCAGGTAATCGGCTACCTTGCGCACGAACATGCCGCCGAGCGAGCCGTCGACCACTCGGTGGTCGTAGCTGTGGCTCAAGAACATGAACTGGCGCACGCCGATGAGGTCGCCCTGGGGCGTTTCAATCACAGCGGGCTTTTTCTTGATGGCCCCCACAGCCATGATGGCCACCTGTGGTTGCATGATGATGGGCGTGCCCATCACGTTGCCGAACGAGCCCACGTTACTCAGCGTATAAGTGCCGCCTTCAAGGTCGGCGGGGGTGAGCTTATTCTGGCGGGCGCGGTTGGCCAGGTCGTTCACTTTCTTGCTCAAGCCGTTGAGGTTGAGCTGGTCGGCGCGGTGAATAACGGGCACGATGAGGTTGCCCGAAGGCAAGGCTACGGCCACGCCGATGTTGATGTCGCGCTTCTTAATGATGTAGTCGCCGTCAACCGACACGTTGATGTTCGGAAAATCTTGGATGGCGCGGGCCACGGCCTGGATGAAAATTGGCGTGAAGGTGAGGTTTTCGCCCTCGCGCTTCTTGTAGGCGTCCTTGTGCTTGTTGCGCCAGTTCACCAGCTCGGTTACGTCGGCCTCCACGAAGCTTGTGACGTGCGGCGCGATGCGCTTCGAGTCGACCATGCGCTGGGCAATCATTTTGCGCATCCGGTCCATTTCTATCAATTCTTGGCCGCCGCTCACGCTGGGGGCCGGCTTCACGCTGGGCGCGGCCGGAGCCGTGCTGGGGGCCGGCGCAATGGGGCTCTGGGTGGCCGGCGCGGGGGCTGATTTAAGCACGGGGGCCGGCTCGGCATCGGACGGGGTGGAGGCAGTACCGGGACGCAGCGGCGGCTTGCCGGCAGCCACGTAATCTAATATATCTTTTTTGGTGACGCGGCTTTCCTTACCCGTGCCGGGCAGGTACTCCAGGTCGGCTGCGCTCACGCCTTCCTCGCGGGCAATGCTGAGCACCAGCGGCGACAAGAATCGGCCGGGCTGGTAGGCTGCTCCTTGCACGGCCTGGGCCACGAGCGGGGCCTGCGGGTCATCGGGCTCGGGCAGGTAGGGCACGGTGGGGGCTTGGCCGTTGGCACTGGCCGAAGCCGGCTGAGCGGTGGGGGCCAGGCCGCTGGGCGCCGTGCTAACCTCCGTTTCGATGACGGCGATGGGAGCCCCTACAGCCACTACCTGGCCTTCATGTACCAGAATTTCGGCCAGGGTGCCGGCTTGGATGGCAGGCACTTCGGTGTCGACTTTGTCGGTGGCCACTTCCAGCACCGATTCGTCCTGCTCGATGGCGTCGCCGACTTGCTTAAGCCATTTTAAAACGGTGCCTTCCATGATGGATTCGCCCATCTTGGGCATCGTCATTTCCACTCGTGCCATAAGGTGCGGGGTATTTTGAGGTAAGAATAGGGTGGGAGATTGGGGCTGCAAAGGTAGCCAGAAAGCCGAACGCCCCCGGCGCATGGGGCGGCGGGGGCGTTGAAAGATTTTCAGCAGGATGTCATTTTTCGCCGTCCGGGCCGAACAGACTTTGCACTATGACCTCGTATTAATGGCCGTTGGTAGCACGTGCGCTACCAGGACCCCGCCACGCACGTTTTACTGGGTAATTCCCATCAGCCGCTGCCACAGCAGCGTCAGCACCGCTTGGGCGGTATAGGTGATGTTCAAATCGCGGCCGCGGTCGAAGCTGAACTGCTTGCTCACGGTGCCTTGCGCGTCGGCCACGGCGATGCAGATGGTACCCACGGGTTTTTCAGGAGTGCCGCCGCTGGGGCCCGCTACTCCACTGGTCGCCACCGCTACGTCCGCCCCTAGGCGCCGGCAGGCCCCTTCGGCCATGGCCCGCGCTGTGGCTTCGCTCACGGCGCCGCTTGTTACTAAGGTTTCGGTGGGTACATTTAACTCACTCACTTTAATGTCGTTATGGTAAGCTACTACACTACCTCGGAAGTACGCTGAGCTGCCTGCCACGCCCGTGATGCGGTGAGCCACCAGGCCCCCCGTGCAGCTTTCGGCGGTGGCCAGAGTGAGGCCTTTTTTCAGTAGAAGCTTGCCAATGGTCGCTTCCAGCGTGGTTTCTTCTTCGGCAAAAATGTGGCTGCCAATGCGCTCCCGCAGGGCCGGCAGTAGTGCCAACATGCGGCCGCGCAGGTCGGGCAGGCCATCGTCGGCACCGGTGAGGCGCAGGCGCACGGCCCCTAAGCTGGGCAAGTAAGCGAGCTTGAAATTGGGGGGGAGGGCATCTTCCCAATCTGCAATTTTCTCAGCAAGGAACGACTCGCCCAGGCCCACGGTCATCACCACCACGTGTTCGATGGGCGCGAGTTGGAACCGCCCGCGCAGGCGCGGCAGCACTTCGTTGGTCATCAGCTTTTTCATCTCGAAGGGCACGCCGGGCATGCTCACGAACACCGTGCCCCGGTCCTCGAACCACATGCCCGGGGCCGTACCCACAGCGTTGAACAGTACTTGGCAATTGGCCGGCACCAGGGCCTGCTGGCGATTCACGTCGAGCATGGGCCGGTTAAAGCGGGTGAAAAACGACGTGACGTGGGCCAGTGTGGGCTCGTGTATTACCAGCTCGGTATCGAAGTAGCGGGCCAGCACGTGCTTGGTGAGGTCGTCTTTGGTGGGCCCCAAGCCCCCTGTGATGAGCACCACTTGGGCCCGCTGCCGGGCTTGGTCCAGGGCCCTCACAATCTCGTCGGCGCGGTCGGATACCGACGAAATCTGGCGCACGCGTAGGCCTATTTTGGCTAACTCCTGGCCCATGAAGGCCGAGTTGGTGTCGACGACTTGCCCGTAAAGCAGCTCGTCGCCGATGGTCATGATTTCAACGTCGGGCGGAGCGGAGGGGGATAAGAGCATGGTTTAGGCGAAGGGAATGTGATTTAGGCGAATAAAAATAGGTTTGGCTGGAAAATTGCGTCACTTTGCAGCTGCGGCGGCTCCACGACAGCTACAACGGCTGCCGGGTTTTCCCGCCGCACTTTTTTACTTTCATGTTTACGCGCATTGCCAGCATTGTGCTGACGGCCGGCCTGCTGGCCGCCGCTGCCCCCGCATCCCAGGCCCAGACTACTAGAAAAGTCACCAAAAAAACTACCACCAAAACTACCGCTGCTAAGGCCAAAGCTGCCAAAGCTGCCGCCGCAAAG
>JANPOR010000471.1:0-3198 GCA_031428075.1 Hymenobacter sp.
CTGTTCATCGGGACCAAAGGCAAGATGATGGCGAGTACTTACTCCGCCGACCCACGCTTATTACCCACCGCCCGCACCCAGGAAGTTCACGTCAAGCAAACGCTGGCCCGCGTCCCGGGCGGTGCCGACGGTCACTACGCCCAATGGGTAGAGGCGTGCTTGGCTGGCTACGGCAACCGGACCGTTAGCTCTCCCTTCGAGCTAGCCGGCCCTTTGACGGAAGCGTTGCTCATGGCCAACCTTGCCATTCGCGGCTACGATATTCAACGCCCCAAAGCAGCGGGTGCAGACATGGATTATCCCGGCCGAGGCATTGAGCTTCTGTGGGATCCCCGGCAAATGAAGGTGACTAATTTCGACGAAGTCAACCGCTTTATTAAGCGCGACTACCGCGCGGGCTGGTAGCGGGGACCCTGGGTGCCCACCCAGCAGGAATGCACTAAGCGGCGGCACCCAGGCGACTTTCAGGCAACACAGGAAAACGCCGCAGTATTTGATACGGAGAGCAATGGTTTTGCCCGAGGCGTGTAGCAACACTTGCTGATGCAACGGCACCGCAGTACGCAAAAGCCTGGTCACCCCGAACTGCTTTCTGACCTGCGCCCTTGAACAGGGCCCCTTCGACTGCCCCGGGCTTGAGAAGACACGGGCGATTTCACAGCCTTCGGCAACGATTGCATACCTAATTGCGCTCAACTAAATCAGTTTCGGCAAAGACCCACACTGGCAGAAATACAGGTAGCAGCTTTTGTCGGGGTGTTAGCTTGCAACTGCCGCTATTAACCAGGTTATTATAGTATACTTGTCAACCTTCTAGAGTTTACAGCTAAAGACTAACAACGAAAAATGAAAAACCGCAACGTCTTTTTCTGGTCCATTGTCGTAGCGCTAGGCGGCTTCCTGTTCGGCTTCGATACGGCCGTGATTTCCGGGGCCGAAAAGGCTATCCAGCAGGTATGGCACTTGAACGCTGTGGAGCACGGTTTCACCATCGCCATTGCCTTGATCGGCACAGTGTTCGGCGCCATCTTCGGCGGCCTGCCCTCCGACGCGCTTGGCCGGCGCACCACCCTCCACTGGATTGCGGTGCTCTACTTGGTGTCGGCGGTAGGGGCAGCGCTCTCGCCAGCTTGGATGCCGTTCATGGTCTTCCGCTTTTTGGGCGGGCTGGGCGTGGGGGCCTCCTCGGTTACGGCCCCGCTCTACATCTCGGAAGTGTCACCGCCCGCCTCGCGCGGGCGTATGGTGGGCATGTTCCAGTTCAACGTGGTGTTCGGCATCCTAGCCGCCTATCTGTCCAATTATCTGCTCAAAAACATCGGTCCCGACGCCTGGCGCTGGATGCTGGGCGTGCAGGCCGTGCCGGCGCTGGCGTTCTTCCTGCTGCTGTTCCGCATCCCCGAAAGCCCGCGCTGGCTGTTGCGCCAGGGCCGCGTGGCCGAAGCCCGCGCCGTGTTCGATCGCATCGACCCGGCTACGGCCGCGCAAAACGTGGCCACCATCCTGCTAGCCAACGCGGCCGAGCAGGGCCCCGGCGAGTCGCTGTGGGCCCCGGCCTACCGCCGGCCGGTGCTGCTGGCCGTGCTCTTCGCCATGTTCAACCAGTTGGCGGGCATCAACGCCATCATCTACTACGCCCCCCGCATCTTCGAAATGACGGGGCTGGGGCAGGGCACGGCGCTGCTCTCGTCGGCGGGCGTCGGGCTGGTCAACTTCTGCTTCACCCTGCTGGCCGTCAACGTCATCGACCGGTTCGGGCGGCGCAAGCTCATGCTCATCGGCTCGGTGGGGCTCATTGCCTCGCTGGCGTTGGTGGCGCGGGCCTTCTACACCCAGCAGTTCAACGGATACACCGTGCCAGTGCTGCTATTCGTGTACATCGCCTTTTTTGCCTTCTCGCAGGGGGCCGTCATCTGGGTATTCATTTCGGAAATATTCCCCAACGCCGTGCGGGCCAAGGGCCAAGCACTGGGCTCGTCCACGCACTGGGTGATGGCGGCGGCCATCACGTTCACCTTTCCTTATTTCGCCGAAAAGCTGGGCGGGGGCAATACGTTCGCCTTTTTCTGCGGTATGATGGTGCTGCAGCTGCTCTACGTGTGGAAGATGATGCCTGAAACTAAGGGTACCACCCTCGAAGAAGCCGACAAAGCACTGGTGCTGCACTAACGGGCCGGGCGCCGCGCTCGCACTTCCTCCACTCACCATTTCCCGCGCCGCATTTTCCATGGAAAAGTACATTGTCTGCTTTGGCGAAATTCTTTGGGATGTGCTGCCCACCGGCAAGCAGCCCGGCGGGGCCCCCTTCAATGTGGCCGTGCACCTGCACCAGTTGGGGCAGCCCACGCAGCTCATCAGCCGCGTCGGCGACGACGACCTGGGGGCCGAGCTACTGGCTTTCCTCGCTGCGCGCGGCCTGAGCACGGACTTCGTGCAGCACGGCCAAACCCACCCAACGGGCGTGGTGAAAGCCAACGTGGGCGACCGCAACGAGGTGATATACGAAATAGTGCATCCCGTAGCTTGGGATTACATTCAGTACGACGATGCGCTGGCCAGGCTAGTAGCCGGGGCCGATATGCTAGTCTTTGGCAGCTTGGCCGCCCGATCCCCGGCCACCCGCGAAACGCTGTACCAGTTGCTGCCCCAGGCCCGCTTCCGGGTGTTCGACGTGAACACGCGCCCACCGCATTACACCCGCGAGGTGGTGGAATACCTTTTGCAGCATGCCGACCTGGTAAAGATGAACCACCACGAGCTGGCCGAAATCCTGGGCTGGTTTGGGAAAGGAGCCGACGACGAGGGGGCCCTGGCGTGGCTGGCCACGCGCTTCGAGTTGCAAGCCGTATGCGTCACGTTGGGGGCCGACGGCGCGCTGCTCTGGACCGGCGGACAGCTCTACCAGAGCCCCGGCGTACCGGTGGAAGTAACCGACACCATCGGCAGCGGCGACGCCTTTTTGGCGGCTCTTCTCACGGGCTGGCTGGCCGGGAAAGCCCCACAGGAATGCCTCCGGCTTGCCTGCGCTACCGGTGCGCTGGTGGCTACTTACCAGGGAGCCACGCCACGCATCAGTCCGGCTGACGTGGCCGCGTTGCAGCAGCAGCAACCTACTCCCTCTAACGCTTAATTCGCTCGTACGGCTTCGTCCGTTTCCGCCCATGAAAAAAGCTTTCCTGCTGGCATTAAGCTGCTTCG
>JANPOR010000472.1:0-1551 GCA_031428075.1 Hymenobacter sp.
ATACACGAAATCCGTCTTTTCAAAGTCGTACTCGCCCAGCAGCTCACCGAGGAAATTTACGTCCAGCTTGTCGACCACTTTCGCGTTGAAGGTGTTTTTCACCAAGCTCTGCCGGTTAATCACCTTCTCCGTCAATGCCTCCGGGTAGGTCACGATGAACACGCTGTTGCCCGTACTGGCCGCCCGCGTCGTGTTGATGCGGTTCAGGGCCTCGGCGCGCATCAGCACGTTGGCATTTTCAGTTTCGTCGAACTGGTAGGGCCGCTTGTAGGAGCTCGGGAACAGCAATACCTCCGGCCCCTCGGGCAGCAGGTGCTGCAAATCGGCCAGGAAATAGGCCGCCTCATCCTTGTCGTGCAGGATGAATACGTGCGGGTGCTGGGCATGCGCCACCGCGGCTACTACCACGGCATCCTGGCTGCCCACCAGCCCGCGCAGGTGCAGCCGTAGGCGGCTGGGGTTGGGCTTGGCGGCTTCGCGCAGGCGTGAGGCCAGCACCTGCAACTCGGGCGAAAGACGGTATAAACGAAGAAAATCAGCTACTTGCACAAGTATTCGGGCTAGGGCGGGGCAAATGAAGTAGCCCGGCCAGATGATTATCCGGTCGGGCAGCGGGGTACATACACGGGAGCCGGGGCGAAGGTTTCTTTGGCTGCCCGTAGCTTCGTGGGGCAAATTAGTTGTCGGTTGTTCGTTGTCAGTTCCCAGCTTCGGTACCGGCTGCCAGAACAACCTGGTAACCGACAACAAATAACTGGTAACTAAACAGCGCATGCGCGGCTCTTCTCACCTGGCCATCGGCCTCATTACCGGCGTGGCCGTAGCCGGGCTGGTGCCGGGCATTCCGTTCTCGCTGGCCGGCATTGCCTTGGCCGGCTTCTCCAGCCTCGCCCCCGACCTCGACCATCCCGAAAGCCGCCTCAGTAAGCGCCTCGGCTTCACGCAGAACTACGTGCGCTGGGCCTTTGCCGCCGGGGCGCTGGCACTGGCGGCCTACGCTTACTTCCAGCGCGCTCCCGGCTCCGAGCAGCGGCTCTACTACACGGCGGCGCTGGCGTTCGGGCTCATTGGCGTGGGCATGCAGGGCGGCTCGGCCCGGCGGCTGGCTCTGCTGTTCACGGGGCTGGGCACGGTGGTAGCGGGCCTCTACACCGAGCAGCTCTGGCTGAGCCTGCTGGGCACCTTCGTGGCGTTGGCCCCCTTCACATCGCACCGCTCCTGGACGCACACCATCTGGGCCACCGCGCTCTGGACCTACATCGGCCACCTCGCCGACCAGCACCTGGGCTGGCGCGGCATAGCCCTGTACGCGGGCACCGGCTACGCCTCGCACCTCGTGGCCGATACGCTCACCAAAGCAGGCGTCCTGATATTCGTTCTCATCTTTTTAGGGTCTTTGCTGCGGAAGCCCGCCAAAACCAGAAACCGCACGCCTAAGCCCAGCGTGTAAACCGCTCCAAGCCATCCAATCCAGATCGAGTGCACACCCTGATTTGGCACAGTCGAGTTCGGCGCAAGACGCGCCGCTTGCACTTCAAGTGATGGCTCTAT
>JANPOR010000473.1:0-6199 GCA_031428075.1 Hymenobacter sp.
GTTCACCGACGGGCGGGGGCAAGCCCCGTCCCTGCATTATACCCCAACTCATCCCAGTGGCTTCCAATAACTTCATCGACTACGTTAAGCTCACCTGCCGCTCGGGCAAAGGCGGGGCGGGCTCCCACCATTTTTTTCGGGCCAAGGGCTTGCCTAACGGCGGCCCGGACGGCGGCGACGGCGGCCGCGGCGGCCACATCATCCTCGAAGGTAATTCGCAGCTCTGGACGCTGCTGCACATGCAATACCAGAAGCACGTGTTTGCTAAAGACGGCGAAGGCGGTGGCGAAAACCTGCGCTCCGGGGCCCAGGGCGAAGATATTGTGCTGCAAGTACCGCTTGGCACGGTGGCCCGCGACGTTGAGACCGGCGAGCAAATTCTGGAAATTACCGAGCACGGCCAGCGCCTCATCCTGGTGCCCGGCGGGCGCGGGGGCCTGGGCAACGACCATTTCAAAACTTCCACCAACCAGGCCCCTAGCTACGCCCAGCCCGGCGAGCCCGCCGTGGAGGCCATGATTGTGCTAGAGCTGAAGCTGTTGGCTGACGTAGGCCTCGTGGGCTTCCCTAACGCAGGCAAAAGCACCTTGCTGTCGGTGGTATCGGCAGCCAAGCCCAAGATTGCCGATTACGCTTTCACCACCCTGGTGCCTAACCTGGGCGTGGTGGCCTACCGCGACTTTAAGTCGTTCGTGATGGCCGACATTCCCGGCATCATCGAGGGCGCGGCCGAAGGCAAGGGCTTAGGTACGCGCTTCCTGCGCCACATCGAGCGCAACTCCATGCTGCTCTTCATGATCAGCTGCGATAGCTCCGACATCGCCGCCGAATACGGGGTGCTGTTGAGTGAATTGCAACAATTCAACCCCGAACTGCTCGACAAGAAACGCCTGCTGGCCGTCACGAAAACCGACATGCTCGATGAGGAACTGGAGGCGGAAATGCGCGCCTCGCTGCCGGATGACTTGCCGCCAACGGTGTTTATTTCCAGTTTGACGAACAAGAACATCCAGCCGTTGAAGGACATGATTTGGAAGGCCCTGCACGAGTAAGGTGCTGCAGGCCACGTCGCGACCGTCGGGCTCAAGTAGCGCGAGTCATAAACTCGCGCTACTTGAGCCGTGCCACATTGGCAGCGATTTGCCCTTTGGCAAACTCCTTGCGCCCAGTCCCTTGCTGTAAGGCCCAACCCCTTGAAAAACCCATTCCGACGTATATTTCCGACAATGGCTAACGATAATAACTTCCCTCAGGACGACAATCTGACCACTGGTTCCGCCCACGCTGCTGGCGAAATGGCCGATGGCGAAACCACCGAAGCCGACGCTGCCGACGCCCTGGGTTCGCGCACCGATGCTGAACTGGCGGACCTCAAAGACAAGTACCTGCGCCAAGCCGCCGAGTTTGAAAACTATAAGCGCCGCACCACCAAGGAGCGCATCGACCTGTTCAAAACCGCTAATCAGGAGCTGATGACGGCCCTGCTGCCGGTGCTCGACGATTTTGAACGGGCCCGCTCGGCCACCCGCGATACCGCCGATGCCGATGCTGTGCGCGAAAGCATCGACATCATCTACAATAAGTTCAACAGAACTTTGCAGCAAAAGGGCCTGACCGCAATGGAGGCCAAGGGCGGCGACTTCGACGCGGAGCTGCACGAGGCCATTACGCAGATTCCGGCGCCGAGCGACGATTTGCGCGGCAAGATTGTTGACGAGGTAGAAAAAGGCTACTATTTGGGCGATAAGGTAATTCGCCACGCCAAAGTGGTGCTAGGGCAATAATAAATAATAGACCATCCGATTTTAACTCCGTGACTTGCTATGCCTTGCATAACGTTCAAAACTGAATACCGAAAATGGCAACTAAGCAGGATTATTACGAAGTATTGGGCGTGATCCGCACCGCGGCCGGTGACGAGATAAAGTCGGCGTACCGCAAGATGGCCATCAAGTACCACCCCGATAAGAACCCCGACGACCCCACGGCCGAGGACAAGTTTAAGGAAGCGGCCGAGGCGTACGAAGTGCTGAGCAACGCCGACAAGCGGGCGCGCTACGACCGGTTTGGGCACCAGGGTGTGGGCGGCAACGGTGCCGGGCCCAACATGGAGGATATTTTCTCGCAGTTTGGCGACATTTTTGGCGGCGGCGGCGGCTTCGCTGGCTTTTTCGGGGGGCGCCCGGGTGGCAAGCGCGTCCAGAGAGGAGCGAATCTGCGCATTAAGCTAAAGCTTGATCTGGAAGAGGTCGCGAACGGCGTCGAGAAAAAAATCAAGGTGAAACGCTACGTGGCCTGCCAGCCGTGCAGCGGCACCGGCGCCAAAAACGGCACCGACCTGAAAACCTGTCCTACTTGCCAGGGCCAGGGCCAAACGAAGCGCGTAGTGAACACCATGCTGGGCCAGATGGTGAGCAGCAGCACCTGCCCCACTTGCCACGGCGAGGGCAAAACCATCACGGCCACCTGCGAGGCGTGCAAGGGTGAAGGCCGCCAGCTGCACGAAGAAGTGATTCCGATCAATATTCCTGCCGGCGTGGCCAACGACATGCAGCTTAGCATGAACGGTAAGGGCAACTACCCCGAGCGCGGCGGCGTACCCGGCGACTTGCTCATCCAGATTGAGGAGGAGCCGCACGAATTTCTGAAGCGCGACGGCAACAACATCATGTTCGAGCAGTACATCTCGTTCGTGGATGCCGCCCTGGGGGCCAACCTAGAGGTGCCCACCATTGAGGGCAAAGTGAAAATCAAGGTAGACCCCGGTACCCAGCCGGGCAAAATTCTTCGCCTGCGCGGCAAAGGCATCAAGGACCTGAACGGCTACGGCCGCGGCGACCAGCTCATTCACCTGAACGTGTGGACACCGAAGAATGTGAGCAATGAGGAGCGAGAGGTGCTCGAAAAGCTGCGCGACTCGCAGAATTTCGTGCCCCACCCCGGCAAGAACGAAAAGGGCTTTTTTGAGAAGGTGAAAGAGTATTTTCAGTAAGCCCAATCATTGTTTGGGCACAAGCGCCCCGTCTGGCTCTGGCCAGGCGGGGCGCTTTTATTGAAGCTTTGGCGGCAGGGCCGCAGAGCAGGGCCCCAGAGCAGGGCCCCAGAGAATGTTTCTTTGGTGATGTAATGGCCAGCGCCCGGTGGCGATTAACTTCCCGAAATCACCGCTCCGCATGACCGCCGTTGCTACTTCGCCCGACTTTGTGGGGGCCCTGCAAGCGTACCAGCCGCTGTTGCGGCGCGTGGCCCGCCTGTACTGCCAGGACGCCGATGACCGCCAGGACTTGTTCCAGGAAATCGTGCTACAGCTGTGGCGGGCGTGGCCGCGCTACGTGCCCCAGCCGGGCGCCAAGCTCAGCACCTGGCTCTACCGCATTGCCCTGAACGTGGCCATCGGCAACCTGCGCCAGCGCACCCGCCGCCCCGCCCCGGGGGGCCTCGACGGCGAGGCGCTGGACGTGGCCCAGGCCACCGAAGCTGCCGCTTTTGAGCCCGAAGAAACGGCGACACTCTACCGGGCCATTGGCCGACTGTCGGAAGTTGATAAGGCCTTCGTGCTGCTTTACCTGGAAGACCGGCCGTATGAGGAAATGGCTGATATATTGGGTATTACCCAAAATAACGTGCGGGTGAAAATGCACCGCGTGCAGGAAAAGCTGCGCCGGTTATTAATTCCGGCTTAATCTTTTATTCGGCAACCAGCTATGGAACTTGACGATTTACGTCGCCAGTGGCAGCAGGCCCACCCGGTGCCGTTGGTGCCGTTGGCCGGAGTGCAGCAGCTGCTCGGCCAGCAGTCCAGCAGTCTTATCACGAAAATGCGGCGCAGCGTGTGGGGTGAAATCATCACCTCCACTGTACTGGCGCTGTTCCCGTTGCTGTTCATCCGCGACACAACTTTTCAGTGGTGGTACGTGGGGGTAATTATGCTGATGGTGGGCGTGTTTGGGTATTACTATGCCCGCCAGCTCTCGCTATTGAAGCAGATGGCGCGGGCCGACATCAGCATCCGGGGGCATTTGCAGGTGCTCTGCGCTGGCTTACGGCAGCTATTGGGCTTATACTACTACCTCACGCTCTGGATGGGGCCGCTCACACTGCTGGTGGTGCTGGGCTACTACATTGGTAAGGAAATAGGCCGGGCGGTCGGGCCGCGCTGGACGCAGCTGGGGGTAGTGACAAGCCTGGTATTGGTGCTGGGGTTAATTTGCCAATTCGGTATCATCTACTTCACCCGCTGGTACCTTCAGCGCCTCTATGGCCAGCATCTTGACCGCCTCGAAGCCAACCTGCGCGAACTGGACGAGCCGGGCCCCGGGGCCTAAGCCCAGCGTTTCATGCGTATTCTTGCAACTTCCTATACTTTCCTTTTTCTGCCATGACCCCCATCCTCGAAGTCCTGGACGTGCGCAAGACCTACGCCGCCCACACCGCCCTCGACGGCGTGAGTCTCGCCATTCCTGAGCAGAGCATTTTTGGTCTGCTGGGGCCCAACGGCGCGGGTAAAACCTCGCTCATCCGCATCATCACCCAGATCACGGGGGCCGACGCGGGCGAAATCCGATTCCGGGGCCAGCGCCTCAGCCCCGCTCACATCGGCGAAATCGGCTATTTGCCCGAGGAGCGCGGCCTCTACAAGAAGATGAAAGTGGGCGAGCAACTGCTCTACCTGGCCCGGCTGCGGGGCCTGACGCGGGCCGATGCCGTACAGCGCATCAAGCAATGGCTGGCGCGGCTGGACCTGACGCCCTGGGCCCAGAAAAACGTGGAGGACCTGAGCAAGGGGATGCAACAGAAGGTGCAGTTCATTGCCACAGTGCTGCACCAGCCCAAGCTCATCATCCTCGACGAGCCGTTCTCGGGCTTCGACCCCATCAACGCAAACTTGATAAAGGACGAGATTCTGGCGCTGCGCGAACAGGGGGCCACCATCATCTTCTCGACCCACCGCATGGAGTCGGTGGAAGAGCTGTGCGACAGCATCGCCTTGATTAACAAGGCGAAGAAAGTACTCGACGGACCGGTGACGCAAATCAAAAACCAGTTCAGAACCAACACCTACGAGGTGGAAGGCCGCGGCGATTTGCTGTTGCTGCACCCCGATTTTGAGGTGCTGGAGCAGAAGCCCCGCGAAAACGGCCACGTGTACGCCCGCATCCGGCTGCACGCCGGCACCACCCCCAACGACCTGCTGCGCTTCCTGATTTCGCAGCTCGAAGTGCAGGCGTTCCGCGAGCGGATTCCGAGCATCAACGAGATTTTTATCCAACGCGTGAGCGAAACCATGCCCGAAACGGCGGTTGAAGCCGCCATCATCAACTAATCTCCTCCCCTCGTCATGGACAAAATCTGGCTGATCATTCAGCGCGAGTACCTCACGCGGGTGCGCAAAAAAGCCTTTATCGTCCTCACGCTGGCCGTGCCGCTGCTGCTGGCGGCGTTCGGCTTCATCATTGCCAAGGTAGCCAGCTCCGACAACGGTACCACCGACGTGGTGGAAGTGCGCGACGACTCTGGCTTGAACGTGGCCGGCCGTCTCGCGAGCACGCCGCCGCTGCGCTTCGTGCCAGCCACCGGCACGCTGGCCGAGGCTAAAAAGGGCTTTCAGAAAGCCAAGCACGATGGACTGTTGGTACTGCCAGCTGGCCTCGACGTGGAGAAACCCGTGGGCGTGCAGTTTTTTGGCAAAGGCAACATTAGCCTGAAAAAGCAGGTGGCCGTGGAGGCAGCACTCAACAAAGCCTTTTCGGACCTGAAAATGCAGAAGTC
Source organism: Hymenobacter sp. (assembly GCA_031428075.1). Taxonomy (GTDB): domain Bacteria; phylum Bacteroidota; class Bacteroidia; order Cytophagales; family Hymenobacteraceae; genus Hymenobacter. The sequence continues at coordinate 5,770 of JANPOR010000473.1, forward strand.
CGGTCTCACGCAGGACCAGCTCGACCGTCTGCGCTCGCAGGTGGATTTGCAGACTATCAGCCTCGACGAAACCGGCAAGGAGGCCGATAGCAATGCCCTGGCCACCTCGGGCATCGCCTACGCGCTGGCCCTGGCTATCTACTTTTTCATCTTCATCTACGGCGTGCAGATTATGCGCGGGGTAGGGGAGGAGAAGTCGAGCCGCATCATGGAAGTGATGCTGTCGTCGGTAAAGCCGTTTGATTTGATGCTGGGCAAAATCGTGGGCATCGCGGCCGTGGGTCTCACTCAGTTTCTGCTGTGGGGGGTGCTCTCGTTCGGCGTGAGCTCGGTGGTGCTGCCGATGCTGATGGGCAATGACAAGCCCAAAACTGGAGTAGCGGCTGCGCCAACAGCCCCGAGGGCAACTGCGGCGGCCGATGAGTCGGAG
>JANPOR010000474.1:0-5404 GCA_031428075.1 Hymenobacter sp.
GGGGGCCCCGGAGGTTTGGCGGTAGATTTTCTTGTGGATGGTACCGGCCGGCACGCCCGCATAGGCGGCCATCACCTTGGCGGCGCGGCCGGTGGGGGCCATCAGCGTGTACTTGCGCTGGAACTGGTGCAGCCACTGCACCAGGGCGCTGACGACGGTGGTTTTGCCGGTGCCCGCGTAGCCGCGCAGCACGAATACCTTGCGCCCCGGCAGTTGGTCGCGCAAAAATTCGTCGAGCTTGGTAAAGAGCAGCGCCTGGTCGTCGGTGGGCTCGTAGGGAAAAAAGTCGCGGACGGAAGGATAGCGAACGGAAAGCATGAATTAGTTAGCCGAAACTTTTACTCTGTAATAATACCGAAGGTCTAACATCATGCATAAGCTTTTTTTCGCTTGACAAAAACGAGCAGAATAAGCTTCATCATTCAATTTTAGAAGGGAATAAATCTTATGCCGGCTCAATCACCGCCATGGTGGCCGAGGCCTTGACTACCAGTTTACCGTCGCACCATACCTCCGCTTCGCAAAAGTGCAGGCGCCGGCCGGCCTTCAGCACCCAGCCGATGGCGGTAAGTTTTTCCCCCACGGCGGGGTGCAGGTACGACACGCGCAGGTCGGCCGTGACCACCCCGTGATCGTCGGGCACGAGCGTGGCGGCGGCGAAACCGGCCGCCAAATCGGCCATCGTGGCCAATAGGCCGCCGTGGGCAAAGCCGCGCTGCTGCTGGTGCTGCTGGCCAAGCGGCAGCTCTGCTTCGATACGGCCAAGCGCTATTACCGTCAGGTCGGCCCCACTGAGGTGCATGAAGTACTGGCGGATGAGCTTTCGACGAATACGAGCTTCGAGGTCAGCCGAATCGGGGACGGGAGTGGCAGGAGTGGCGGGCGTCAAGGAATAAAGGAATTTAATGCTGATACAAAACGGCATCACGCGTACAGACAAGGCTCCGAAGCCACGCATCACCACAAGAAGTCATGTACTTTTTTGTACCAACCGGCAATTTTATGAGCGATTAAGAACTGATTTTAGGGTCTCCGCAGTGGCGGGCGGTGAGCAGTGAGCAGTTCGACAAAGATAAGCGGGGGCGCAAAGTGTATCTCCCGCTTGCAGTGGGCAAGCTTCTCTAATTGTAATAAAACCCATTTCTTTAACCCAACGCCTCTTGACCAGTGCACTGGATTGGTAGCAGGCATTATGATGGGCGGCAACGCTGCAAGTATTAATTGGCCAAAGGGCCATGGCCCTGTTCCTCGCGTTGCCAGCAGTGACTGAGCCCCACCGTTACCCTACGCCCGGCGTTTGCGTAAAGCACGACAGCCCGGCTCGCTGCCGGTTTTTTCCGCTTCAATGCCTGATCTTTCTGCTCCGTCCGCCAATTCTTTGCTGGCCTCTTACATTGGCCAGGTGCGCGTGCGCACAGGCGGCCTGCTGTTGCACGACGGCGGCCTACTGCTGGCCGCCCACCAAGGCCTGCTGCCCGAGGGATCCACATTCTGGTCGCCGCCGGGCGGGGGCTGGCAGTTCGGTGAAAGCCTGCACGAAGCCCTGGTGCGCGAGTTCGAAGAAGAAACCGGACTGGCGGTTCGGGTGGGCCGCTTCCTGCACCTGTACGAGTTCCGGCGCGACGGCTTGCAGGCGCTGGAACTGTTTTTTGAGGTCGTGCCCACCGACGGTGCGGCCCCCGTTCCCCGCCTGGGTCACGATCCCGAGCACTCCGCCGACGCGCAGCTCTTAGCCGGGCTGGCTTGGTTCACGCCCCGGCAGCTACTTGCCTTGCCGCCCGCTCAGGTTCACCCAGTCCTGCGCGGCCTGCTCAGCATCGATGACGTGTTTGTGCCGCAGCTACGGTTCGAGGGGTAGGGCGCGTGGCTGTATCTTTAGGCCGCCGCTTCGGCCTTTTGCTTAACCTGTGCCCGCTCCCGCCACTCTTTCGATTACTCCTGCCGCGCCCGCCCCAGCCCCCCTGCTGCGCTTACGCGACGAAACATTTGACCCCAGCCACCTCGCTGCCTACAACTTGTACTTGGCCGTGGGAGCTGGCCGCCTGCGCGTGGCCGCCGTTGAAGTGGCCCGCCAGTCGTTTGTGCTACTCGAAGACTACGCCTTGCCGCCCGGAGGGCTGCCCGCACTGGCCGCCGCCCACGACTGTTTAGGCCGCGCCGGTTGGCACGCTGTGCGGCTGGCCACCACTGGGGGGGCCTTCACGCTGCTGCCGGCGGCGCTGTTCCGACCCGGCGATGAGTCCACTGCTTTGCGCCTGCACCACGCCCTGGCCCCTACCGAAACCCCCTGCTTTCGCCCCTACCCGGCCCTGGAACTGGTAAACGTATTTGCCGCCGACTCGGAACTGGCGCGCTGGCTGTCCTCCACCCACGGACCCGCCGGACAGCTGCTGCACCACACCAGCGGCCTGCTGGCCGGCCTAGTGCATCAACGCGACGCCCGCGCCCCGCGCCAGATTTACCTCAGCTTGGGGTCCCAAGAGTTGACGTTGGTCGTACTTGGGGCCCAGTTAGAGTACTGCAATGTGTTCGCCTTTACCACCGCTGAGGACGTGCTTTACTACACCGTACTGGTAATGCAGGAATTGGGCCTCAACCCCGACCAAGACGAGCTAACCGTATGGGGCGAGTTGACGCACGACTCTGCTCTTTTTACGCTGCTGCGCAATTACCTACGCCACGTCCGCTTCGGCCCCCGGCCCTACGATCTGTTCTACAGCTACCGCCTGAACGAAGTGTTTGAACACCGTTACTTCGATTTATTCAGTCTGCACTTCACTTAAATCAAAGGCAATTCCTGGATCATAATTTATAAGCGTCTATTCAATAATCGTTTGCACTATCATTGGCACCCGATTCATAATTCGAAGAAATGTCCCGAGTTGCGCTATTTCCCGGCTCATTTGACCCTTTCACAAACGGGCACCTTGACGTGGTGCAGCGCGGCACGGCGCTGTTCGACGAGGTGATTGTGGCCATCGGCACCAACAGCAGCAAACAGCGCTACCTACCCCTGGAGCAGATGATAGAGTTAATTGAAGGAGTCTTTGTTGACGAGCCGCGGGTGTCGGTGCGCGCCTTCCGGGGGCTCACGGCGGTGTTTGCGCGTGAGGTGGGAGCCAATTTTTTGCTGCGCGGGCTGCGCAACACCACCGACTTCGAGTACGAAAACACCATCGCCCAAGCCAATCGCCACGTCAACCCCAGCCTGGAAACGGTATTTCTTATTACGGCCCCGCTGCTGGCGGCCATCAGTAGTACCATCATCCGCGATATTCACCGCTATGGCGGCGACGTGAGCCAATTCGTACCGTTTACCTTACCGCCAGCACCTGGGGTTTAGCTGCGAGGCACTACCCGCAGCCCCAAAAGCCGGTTGAAATGGCCAGCGGTAAACACGGGCAGCAACAGGTAAGCGGGGGCCCCCATCGCCAGGCCAGCGCGGTGCATGAGGACGTCTTCATCGGAGCCTAGCACGAGCAGGTCGAGCACGCGGCGGTTCTGAGCGTTGTAGCTGGCCACCACTGTCAGGCCCCGCGGCCGGAAGGCCAGCGTAGAATCACCACCGGCCCGCCCGGCGGGGTCTTCAAAGCCGGCAGGTAGCGGCTGGGGTGGCCCCAGCCGCTGGCGTACCTCATCAATGGAGCGTCCTATCTCAGCCGGCACGTCTACGATGGGCACGGCGGCCGTGGTCGAGGCGGGCAGCGTGGGGGCCAGAATGGCGGCTGCCGTGTCTTCGCGCTCCCGGGCCCGCGAGCAACCCTGCTGCCCGGCAGCGGTAAACAACAGCAGTAATAGCGGTAAAGTCCTGAATGAGCGGCGCATGGCCTTGAATATACAGCTATTTTCCGGCCGCAGATGCTTCTTTGAACGGTTTTCCGCCGGCCTTGCTCAAGTAGTCGCGCATCACCAGGGCAATGGAAGCATAGGAGTCGTCGAGCTTGGCCAGGGCCTCATGGGGTTGCATCCAGCGCACTTCCTCAATGTACTCCTCGGCTTGAGGCTTCATCAGCGAGTCGTCGAGGCACTGCATCACGAACCAACTCGTTTTTTTCAGCATCTTGTTGCCCTTGTAGGCGTAGCTGTGCCATGTGCTGGGCAGCTTCTCACCGATGGCCAGCTTGATGTTGGTTTCCTCTTCCACTTCGCGCAGGGCCCCAAGCACGGTGTCCTCGTCGTTTTTGAGCCTACCCTTGGGCAAGTCCCACTTGCCGAGGCGGTAAATCATCAGCACCTGCCCGTCCTTCACCACCAGCCCACCGGCAGCTTTGGCAATCTTGAACTGGTCTTTCAGGTGCTGGATGAGCACCACTTTCCGGCGCACGAGTACAGTGAGCGAAGTCAGCTTTTTGAGCTTTTTCACTTCCATCAACCGAAGCAGGCGGTCCAAGAACGCAGTGGTGGCGTCGCGCACCAGCACGTCGCCCACTAAGTCCTTGGACGTAAAATCGTCGTCTGGACTCAGGACCAAGTCATACTTGTGTTTGTATACTTTTTCGCTCAGCTTCTTGATAACCAGCGGTATATCGTTGATGAAGAGATTCATCGGAACAAATTTCGGGGAAGAATAAACCGCGGAGCCCGGGCGCACCGCCCTGCAAGATACGGGTCCGCGCGGCTTTCGTACACTGTCTGCACCGGCCGGGCCTCATCTTTACCACATGAAACGCATCGGCCTGCTCTCTGATACCCACGGCTATTTCGACGGGCGCATCGCCCACCACCTGCGCGGCTGCGACGAAATCTGGCACGCCGGCGATTTCGGAAACGCCGCCGTGGTGGAGGCCCTGCGGGCCTTGGCCCCCGTGTTCCGGGGCGTGTACGGCAACGTTGACGGGGCCGACGTGCGCCAGACCGAGCCCCTTGTGCAAGATTTCATAGTTGAGAGTTTGCATGTGCTTATGACGCACATCGGCGGCTACCCTAGCCACTACGCGCCGGCTGCCCGCCCCCTACTCGACGCCGCCCGGCCCGGCCTATTCGTGACCGGCCACTCACACATCCTTCGCGTAGTGCCCGATCCCAAGCGGCGGCTGCTGCACCTCAACCCCGGCGCGGCCGGCCGCCACGGCTTCCATCAGGTGCGCACCCTGCTACGCTTCAGCATCGCAGCGGGCAAGGTAGTAGAGCTGCAGGCCGTTGAGCTAGGCAAGCGCGGAGCCTTGGAATAAGCATAAAAAGCGCCTTGCCCGATGCGGGCAAGGCGCTTTCTTAGTGCTATTGCGGCGATGATCTACAAGGCGATTTCAGGCTTGGGGTGTTCGCCTTCCTGGCCGTCTTCGTTCACGGGCTTTGTCACGGCTTCGGCGTCGTCGAAGCCTTCCGCGTTTTCAGCGGTTTTGTCGGCGTGCTTGGCCCTGTCCAACACCTCCGGATGCGAGACAGCGTCGCTCACGGCGTGCTT